>CAIZHL010000221.1 GCA_903932755.1 uncultured beta proteobacterium | reverse complement strand
CCACCCGACGAGAGGGCCGCCCGCCTCGACTGCATGGCATGGGAGCGCATGAAGGGCGCAAAGATTCGGCAGATTGCCCGCCAGCATCGGCTATCGAAAAGCCAAGTGCACCGCCTGGTGCGCCATGTTGAAATTCTGCCGCCGCCGATACGCTACGTGCACAAACTTGTCCCGCTGCCTGGCGGGGGCTTTTCGGCTGTAATCGTCCCGGCCGACTGACCGCCCGACCGCCCGTCATGCCCCTTGCGTAAGAGCTTGCAAGGGCCTTGCCGGGCTACGCCGTGGCATCCTGAGCCCCCGCCGGAGGCTGCGCCCCCGGCTCTATCTCCCTGGCCGCCGCCGGCCCTCCCGCACCGCCACCGCTGCGCCACTGCGCCCCTCATGGCACACCCCGCCATCAAGGGCTTGCGGCTTGCTGGTGGCTGCCGTGGTGCGATCCTGGCCGCGCCTCACCCCTGCCACCGCCGAAGAGAATCCAGTCAGGGGCCGCCAAGTCACATAACGAGGAATTATCCGCAGCCTGTCGGCTGTCCGGCTCGCGCCCGGATAATTTTCGTTATGCGAAATGCCGTCCATTGGTGGCAACGCCCCCGCCCGCCCCGGCTGTCGGGCTGCGCCGGCTCGCGCTGCGCTGCTCGTCCCCGGCTCGCCCGCCTGCCTCCCGTCCGCCCCCGCCGGGGGCTCCCTGAAAGGCGAGACCGTGGGACACCCTTGGGGCACTGGCACGGCAATAACGGCAGTTATCCACAACAACCCGATAAAATGCCGGCACTCGCAAAGGTGCGCCGTGACTGCTTTCGCGTGTTGTGGTTTGTCTTGTAATATTCGCGGGGGGCTGACTCAAACACCGCCGCCGCAAGGCGTGGGGATTCGACTTCCCCCCCCGGCACCATAACGACTTGCAAAGTCGGCAGAGCGACGCCGGCAATACGGATTACACTTGCTTCTAAGTGTGTTGAGTGTGCGATTCAAGTTTTCTCATGGGGGGTATGTTGTGGCTTCGCCGAATACCGGTGTTTCGTTAACCATCTTGCGCGCGCTGCCGATCTTCGAGATGCTCGATGACGACAGCCTCAAGCCTCTGACCCGCGTGGCCATGTTGCGCACGATTCCGCGCCATACCGTCGTCCTCCATGCCGGCGATCGTACTGACAACATTTATTTTGTTCTGTCCGGCGCATTGAAAGTCCAGGTCAGCGATGTGGACGGGCGCGAGGTCATCCTCTCCATGCTCGGCCCCGGAGAACTTTTCGGCGAAATGGGCGTGCTCGACGACAATCCGCGCTCGGCCACGGTGTTGGCGGTCGAGACCAGCGAAGTGGTGATGATCGGCCAGGAGGAATTCAAGCGCTGCCTGGCGGACAATCCCGAGGTTTCGCTGTTCATCATGCGCAACCTGACCCGGCGTTTGCGCCTGGCCGACCGCAACATCGAGAGCCTGGCCCTGCTTGATGTCTATGGGCGTGTTGCGCGCCTGCTGCTCGAGTCGGCGGAAACGGTCGATGGCCGCAAGGTGGTCACGCACAAGCTCAGCAAGCAGGATATCGCCAAGATGATCGGCGCATCGCGCGAGATGGTCAGCCGCGTGATGCGCGACCTGACCGCGCAGGGCCTGATCCATGAACAGGACGGCCAGCTGATCCTGGTGGATCTGGCGGCGTTCAGGCGCCACGGCGACCTTGAGGCCGCCGGTTGAGCGATACCGAGCCTGTTTGCACGGGCTGAGGGCGGTGGGTCGGGGATAGGGCTCTGTTACTATGCGCGCCGATCGCCGGTAAGGCGATCGGATGACGCCCACCATTTGCAGCCATCCCCGGGCTGCCATGCACTCTCCCGCCATCTCAATGTCATTGACCCTTGCCGATTTCGATTACCTGCTGCCGCACGAACTGGTAGCGCAGGCGCCCCTGCCGCAGCGTTCGGCCAGTCGCCTGCTGGTGGTGGATGGCGAGCGCCGTACCGACGGCGACTTTGTCGACTTGCCGCAGTGGTTGCGCGCGGGCGACCTGCTGGTGCTGAATGACAGCCGGGTGCTGCATGCCCGCCTGCTGGGGCGCAAGGAAAGCGGTGGACATGTCGAAATCCTGGTCGAGCGCGTGCTCGACCAATGCACCGTCCTGGCGCAGTTGCGGGCGAGCAAAACGCCGCAGCCGGGCAGCCGCCTGCGGCTTGAAGACGCGCTCGATGTCGAGGTGCTGGGACGCGAGGGCGAGTTTTACCGGCTTCGGTTCGCCGGCGACGCCGCGGAACTGGTCGAGCGCCACGGCCGGCTGCCGCTGCCGCCCTATATAACCCGTGTGGCGGACGCGCCGGACGAGGAACGCTATCAGACCGTATATGCGCGCGAGAAGGGCTCGGTGGCGGCGCCGACGGCCGGTTTGCATTTCGACCGGGAGCTGCTCGTAAAACTGCGCGAGAAGGGCGTCGGACTCGCCTATGTCACCTTGCACGTCGGTGCCGGAACATTCCAGCCGGTGCGGGTCAGCGACCTCGCGCAGCACCGCATGCACACCGAGAGCTACGTCTTGCCGCAAGCCACGGCCGATGCCATCGCGGCAACGCGGGCGCGCGGCGGCCGAGTTGTGGCGGTCGGTACCACGTCCCTGCGCGTGCTCGAATCGGCGGCGCTGGGCGGAGCCATAAAAGTCGGCGCTGGCGACACGGCGCTGTTCGTCACGCCGGGCTTCGACTTCAGGGTGGCGGATCTGCTGATCACCAATTTTCATTTGCCGAAGTCGACGCTGCTGATGCTGGTTGCAGCGTTTGCCGGCATGGAGGAGATTCGGTCGGCCTACCGGCATGCGATCGCCGCCCGCTATCGTTTCTTCAGTTATGGCGATGCGATGTTGCTGCACCGGAGCCAACCGCAATGAACTTCGAACTGCTTGCCACCGACGGCGCCGCACGGCGCGGCACCCTGACCCTGGCCCACGGCGTGGCGCCGACGCCGACTTTCATGCCGGTGGGTACCTACGGTACGGTCAAGGCGATGTCCCCGGAAGAGCTTGTCGGCATCGGCGCCTCGATCGTCCTCGGCAATACCTTCCATCTCTGGTTGCGGCCCGGGCTGGAGGTGATCGCCGCGCACGGCGGCCTGCACCGCTTCATGGGCTGGAACGGCCCGATCCTGACCGACTCGGGCGGCTTTCAGGTGTTTTCTCTGGGCGACCTGCGCAAGATCAGCGAGGAGGGCGTCAGGTTCGCCTCGCCGATCAATGGCGACCGCTTGTTCCTGACGCCGGAGGAGTCGATGCGCATCCAGCATGTGCTGAATTCCGATATTGCGATGATCTTCGACGAATGCACGCCCTATCCGGCGGACCTGGACACGGCGGCACAATCGATGCGGCTGAGCCTGCGCTGGGCGCGACGGTCACGCGACGAGCACGACCGGCTGGAGAACACCAACGCTTTGTTCGGCATCGTGCAGGGCGGCATGCACGAGGCACTGCGCGACGAATCCTTGGCGGCGCTGGTCGATATCGGCTTCGACGGTTTCGCCATCGGCGGCCTGTCGGTCGGCGAGCCCAAGGAGGATATGGCGCGCATCCTGGCCCATACCGCACCGCGCCTGCCGGCCGGCAAACCGCGCTACCTGATGGGCGTCGGCACGCCGGAAGACCTCGTGTATGCCGTCGGGCAGGGCATCGACATGTTCGACTGCGTGATGCCGACGCGCAATGCCCGCAACGGCTGGCTGTTTACCCGCCATGGCGACGTCAAGATCAAAAACGCACAGCACAAGGCCGATACACGGCCGCTGGATGATTCCTGCGGCTGTTATACCTGCCGCAATTTCAGTCGCGCCTACCTGCATCACCTGCACCGTATCGGCGAGATACTGGGAGCCCGGCTCAACACCATCCACAACCTGTTCTACTACCAGACATTGATGGCGGAAATGCGGGTCGCCATCGCACAGGGCGACTTTGCCGGCTTCCAACTCCGCTTTAACCGGGGGCGGGCCGGCGAGAAGGTATAATCCGCCGCTTATTTTCAGACATTCCTGGAGACTCATAGTGCTGATTTCAAATGCTTACGCGCAAGCGGCGGGTGCCGCCGCCGACCCGACGGGCGGCCTGATGGGCATGTTGCCCATCCTGCTGATGTTTGTCGTGCTGTGGTTCGTCATGATCCGGCCGCAGATGAAGAAGGCCAAGGAGCAACAGAAAATGGTCAGCGAACTGGCCAAAGGCGACGAAGTGGTCACCCAGGGCGGCATTACCGGCCGCATTGCCAAGGTGGGTGAGAACTATCTCAGCCTCGAAGTGGCGGAAGGCAAGGATGGCCCGGTAGTGATTACCGTGCAGAAGAACGCCGTGGGCGCGCTGCTGCCCAAGGGTACGCTGAAAAACCTGTAACTTCACGAGGCCGGTCCCGCTGACGCGGGGGCCGGCACCATGCCATGAACCGTTACCCGCTCTGGAAAAACGCCACGGTGCTGATCGCCCTGGTGCTTGGATTCCTCTATACCTTGCCCAATTTTTTCGGTGAGGCGCCGGCCGTGCAGGTCGCCAGCGTCAAATCCACCCACAAGGTCGACGCCAAACTCATGGGCCAGGTGGAAACAGCCCTCAAGGCGGCATCGATCATCCCGCAAGGTGTCGTGCTCGACCTCAACAGCGTGCGCGTGCGGCTGGCCGACACAGACACCCAGCTAAAGGCCAGGGATGCGATCGAAAGGGCCCTGAATCCCGTGGCGGCGGACGCGACCTACAGTGTGGCCCTGAATCTGGTGTCGGATTCCCCCAACTGGCTGACGGGCATTCATGCGCTGCCGATGTATCTCGGCCTCGACCTGCGCGGCGGCGTGCATTTCCTGCTGCAGGTTGACATGAAGGGCGCGCTGACCAAGCGTCTCGATTCGATCGGCGCCGATCTGCGCGGACTGCTGCGCGACAAGAACATTCGTCACGGCGGCATCGGTCGCGAAGGACAAACCGTCGCGATTCGCTTCCGCGAGGCCGATGTGAGGGACAAGGCGCGCGCCGTTCTGGCCGACAGCCAGCCCGACCTGCTCCTGGTGGATGCCCAGGAGGGCAGTGACCTCAAACTTGTGGCGACGCTCAAGCCGGAAGCCCAGAAACGCATCCAGGAATTCGCGGTGAAGCAGAACATCACCACGCTGCACAACCGCATCAATGAACTCGGCGTCGCCGAGCCGGTAATCCAGCAACAGGGCGCGGACCGGATCGTGGTGCAGCTGCCGGGGGTACAGGACACCGCCAAGGCCAAGGACATCCTCGGCCGCACGGCGACGCTGGAAGTGCGCCTGGTCGATGACGAAGCCAGCGCCAATCCGGGCATCATGGAGCAGGCCGCCGCAGGGCGGCCGCCGGTCGGCACCGAGTACTACGTCGAGCGCGGCGGTCGCGGCCTGTTGGTGAAAAAGCAGGTCGTGCTCACCGGCGAGCGCCTGACCGATGCCCAGCCGGGCTTCGACAACCAGACCCAGGAAGCCGCCGTGCATCTGTCGCTCGATTCCGCCGGCGCCCGCATCTTCAAGGATGTCACGCGCGACAACGTCGGCAAGCGCATGGCCATCCTGCTGATCGAAAAGGGCAAGGGCGAAGTGGTGACGGCACCGGTGATCCGCACCGAGATCGGCGGCGGGCGGGTGCAGATTTCGGGCCGCATGAGTACTGTCGAAGCCAATGACGTGGCGCTGCTGCTGCGTGCCGGATCGCTGGCGGCGCCCATGGAGATTATCGAGGAGCGCACCATCGGTCCGAGTCTGGGCGCTGACAACATTGCCAAGGGCTTCAGTTCGACAATGTGGGGTTTCATCGCCATTTCCGCTTTCATGATGGGCTACTACCTGCTGTTCGGCGCGGTATCGGTGTTCGCGCTTTCCGCCAACCTGCTGTTCCTCGTGGCGCTGCTGTCCCTGTTGCAGGCGACGCTGACCCTGCCGGGCATTGCCGCCATCGCCCTGACCCTGGGCATGGCGATTGATGCCAACGTGCTGATCAACGAACGTGTGCGCGAGGAACTGCGGGCTGGCAATTCGCCGCAGGCATCGATCACGGCCGGTTACGAGCGGGCCTGGGCGACCATTCTCGACTCGAATATCACCACCCTGATCGCCGGTGTCGCGCTGCTGATATTCGGCTCCGGTCCGGTGCGCGGCTTTGCCGTGGTGCATTGCCTGGGCATCCTGACTTCGATCTTCAGTTCGGTCGTGGTGTCGCGCGCAATGATCAACTTGATCTACGGCCACCGGCGCAAGCTGGTCGCGGTGAGCATCGGCCAAATCTGGAAGCCGGGAGTCTGAAAATATGGCCCCCGCGCTCATTTCATTCGCTGCCTCCACAGGGGGCTATGCCTTCCTCGTGGCGGCCCGTCGGGAGGTTTGATGGAATTTTTCCGCATTCGCAAAGACATCCCCTTCATGCGCCATGCGCTGGTGTTCAACATCATTTCGTTGAT
>CAIZHL010000220.1 GCA_903932755.1 uncultured beta proteobacterium | reverse complement strand
CATCCGCTGCGGCGCCTGCATGAACCATTGCCCGGTGTATCAGACCATCGGCGGCCACGCCTACGGCTGGGTCTATCCGGGGCCGATGGGCTCGGTGCTGACACCCTTGTATGCGGGCATCGAGAACTCGATCGACCTGCCGCATGCGGCGACCCTGTGCAACCAGTGCGGCGTGGTCTGTCCGGTCAAGATTCCGCTGCCGGATCTCCTGCGCAAACTGCGCGAGAAGCAGACCGAGCGCGGCCTGCGCCCGATCACCGAACGCATCGGTCTGCGCCTGTGGGCCTGGGTCGCGCAGCGGCCGAAGCTGTATGCGCTGGGGGCGAGCTTCGGTGCGCGCTACCTGAAATGGCTGGCGGGCAAATCGGACCGAATTCAGATCTTGGGGACCGCACCCGAGTGGACCCTGGGGCGTGATTTCCCCGCGCCGCAAGGCAAGACATTCCGCGAGCTTTATGCGGCGCGGCTGAAATCGGCAAAGGAGTCGACATGAGTTCCCGCGAAGAAATCCTCGGCCGCGTACGCGCCGGCCTGCAGCGCAACGCCATGAACGCCGCGGCCGGCCGCGAAGTTATGGCGGCCGCGCTGTCCAGCAACACCCAGGGCCCCAAGCCTGCTTTCGACGCTACGCCGCAGGCCCTGCTGGAGCGCTTTCGCGTCAAGTCCGAAGTGCAGTCGAGCACCGTGGACATCGTGGCTGCGGACGCCGACGTGCCGGCCGCCATCGCGCGCTATCTGACGGACATGAAGCTGCCGAAAACGGCGGTCGTCCAGCCGGCACTTGCGGCGCTGGACTGGGCGGGAGCGGGGCTTACGGTCGAAGCGCGCGGCGCGCGCGATGCGGATCTGGTCGGCATTACCGGCTGCTTCTGCGCCGTGGCCGAAACCGGCACGCTGATGATGTGTTCTTCGCCAGCCACACCGGCAGCGGTCAGCCTGCTGCCGGAAACCCACGTTGCCGTGGTGCAGGCCTCGCGTATCGTGGCCTACATGGAGGACGCCTGGAACCTGGCGCGCAAGGAACTCGGCAGCTTGCCGCGCGCCGTGAATTTCATTTCGGGTCCGTCGCGCACCGGTGACATCGAGCAGACCATCGTGCTCGGCGCGCATGGTCCCTACCGGGTGCATCTGGTCATCGTCGGGGGCTGATTCACGGCGGCAGGCGGCGGTCGTCCGGCTTCCCGCCGTGCCGTCAGCGCCGACTTTTCGGCGAGGTGCGGCTAGCGGGTTTCCGGCAACGCTTGCAGATGGGAGAGTATGTCGACCAGCAGTTGCTGGTCGAGATTGCGCAGGGCCGGCATGTTCTCGTTGGGATGGCCGTTGGCGATCTTGTGCAGGCTTTCCCACGGATTTGTCCTCGCCACCCGGCCCAGCGGCGGCGCGGTGATGATGCGCTGGCCGTCGGCGCCGTGGCAGGTGGCGCAGATGGTGCGGTAGTGCGCCCCCGCACGTTTGGCGTCGCCGCGCGCGCGACCGTTCTTGCTGTCGATGACGGCATTCATGTCGATCTGTCCGGAGCTGACGAAATTCGCCAGATCCAGCAGGTCGCGTGATTTCAATACGGCGTCGAAGCGGTGGGTGCCGTCGCGCAGGATGGCGACGATGCGTGCCGGGTCGGCGCCTGCCATGTCGCGAATCCCCTTGATTCCCGTGGCGTGGTGGCCCGTGGCGTATTGGCCCTGTTTGCCCGCGTAGTCCCAGCCGTGGCACTCCTTGCAGCGCCAGGTCATGGCCGCGTCGTTGGCGAAGTAGGCCGTCGGCGGATAGGCCGGGTGCGGCAGCGACTGGGGGCGCCCCCCGGTTTCAACCTGCCAGTTGTCGTACATGCGGGCGCCGTGCGTGATCGAGACCGCCATGCTGCGGGATGGCAGGGTTTGCACGTAGGCCAGCATGCGCGCCGCGAAATCCCCTCCCAAAGCGCTCAGCGGCGGCATGACATCGCCGGAGTGGCCGTTGATGAGGTTATGCAGGACTTCGTGGGGACGCTGCCTGGCGGCATCGCCTATCGGCGCCACATCGCGCAGGCGGCTGCCGTCCGAGCCGTGGCAGGCGGCGCAGATCGTGCCGTAAAACTGTTCGTAGGATGAAACGTTCGCCTTGGCGCGGCGTTCCGCCTCGATCAACTTCTGCGTGTCGACCTGCCCATGGCTGACAAAATTGGCGAGGTCGAGCAGGTTGGCTTCGCTCATCAGTCCGCCGTAGCGGTGGCTGTCGTTTTTCAGAACTGCGACGATGGCGGCCGGATCGCTGCCCTGCCGGTTGCGGATGCCGACATGGCCAAGATTGCCCTTGTAGTCCCAACCGTGGCAGGTACTGCAGCGCCAGCTGTCTGCGGCGCTGACGGCGCTGCCCTTGACCTTGAAAGCCGGATGCGGCCCGTTCGGCGGGCGATTTTTCGACTCGATGCTCCAGTTGTCGTAGAGCCGTCCGCCGCGCACCACCGAGCCCTCGTCGACCGCCATCGCCGCTCCTGCAGCCAGGCTTCCCATTACTGCCGCCAGGGCGGCCAGCGCAAATCTTTTCATGTCTCACCTTGCTCCGTCATCGGTGTTGCGGGCGTAATGCCGTTCAGTCGTCGCGAGCCACCACGGGCTTCTTGTGCGCGATACCCTTGTGGCACTCGATGCAGGGCGTGTCCTTGTTCATCGCTTCTTCCATTTTCTCTCGCGCGCGCTGCGTCTGTTTGTGAAAATCCATGCTGGTGTAGGCATGGCAGTTGCGGCATTCGCGCGAATTGTTCTCGGTCATTTCCTTCCATACGCGTTCGGCCAGGACCATGCGCTTGGCTTCGAACTTTTCAGGCGTATCGATGCTGCCGATCAGCTTGTGGTAGATCTCGCTCGATGCCTTGATCTTGCGCACCACCTTGCGCCCCCAGTCGCGCGGCACATGGCAATCGGAACAGATTGCCCGTACACCGGTGCGGTTCTTGTAATGGACGCTTTGCTTGTACTCCTGATGTACCTGACCCATCTCGTGGCAGGAAACGCAGAATTCCAGGGTGTTGGTGTATTCCATGGCGGTGTTGAAACCGCCCCAGAAAATTATGCCACCCACGCCACCGAGCAAGAGCATGTAGCCCGTATGCGCCGGACGGCGCAACCAGGCGAGGAGTTTTTTCAGCATGGATGAAATTCGGATCCGGATAAAGAAGCGTGGGCGACCTTCGTCGCCCACGGGAGGTTCAAGACCGCTGCCGGCTTATTGCTTGGGCAGTTGCGTCAGGTAGCTGGCGATGTCCACGGAGATTTGCGGATCGAGTGCGCGCAGCGCGGGCATCGACTCGGCCGGCTGGCCGTTCATGATCTTGTGCAGCATCTCGGGGGCGTTGTCGGCCAGCGAGCCCAGGGGCGGTGCATCCTTGATCTTCTTGCCGTCCATGCCATGGCAGCCGGCGCAGATGGTGTTGAAGTAGGCCTCGCCCTTGGCGGCGTTGCCCTTGGCTTTCTTGTCGGCGACATATTTGCCCATGTCCATCTGACCCTTGCTGACGAACAGTGCGAGGTCGGACATGTCCTTGGCGGACAGCTGCTTTTCGGTGTAGCCGTGCTTGGCGTCTTTCAGGATGGCGACGATGGCGGCGGGATCCTTGCCGGCAGCACCGCTGATACCCTTGATGCCGGTGGCGTGGCCGCCGCTGGCGTAGGCGCCGTCCTTGCCCTTGTAGTCCCAGCCGTGGCATTCCTTGCAGCGCCAGGAGGCATCCTTGCCGTATTTTCCGCCCTTGACCGGGTAGCTGGCGTGATCCGCATCCGGTTTCGGCGTCTTGTTTTCGGCGAAATACTTGTCGTACAGTCGGCCGCCGCGGGCGATGGCCGAATCGGTTTCTGCGGCTGAAGCCGTGTAGCTCGCGCTCAGGCCGAGCATGCCTGCGATGGCGCCGAAGGCTACCTGGCGCAGGGTTTTGCTGATGTTGTGAGTGAACATGGTGATTTCCCCTTCCTTGGTTATGAAATGCGAATGGATGCATTCTCCTCATTCATGGCGATTCGAACAGGGGCGCTGGCCGCGACGTATTCAGACCTTGGTCTGATAAAGTGCAGACTTTTGTTTGCTACCATGCCTGTGCGATGAAAATCAGCGATTCGCTTCCGGCTCAGTTGCCGCAATCACCGCGGCGTCGCGCCTTCGAGCGCGTGAGTTTGTCGCGCCAGTTCCTGATGGTCGGTGCCGGCTTGCTGCTGCTGGGCATGGCCGTCGTCGGCAGCTGGCTCGGCATGGAGATCGAGCGCAGCGCGGTGAACCGGGCGGCGGCCGTTTCGGCGATCTACGTAGAAAGCATCCTCGCCGCGCAATTGCGCGACACCTCCGGCGACGCGATGACGACGGTTGCCATGCATGAGGCGCTGGACCGGATCTTCGTCAGCGGACCCTTGCACCGCAAGGTGGTGCGCTTCAAACTGTGGGACCGCGATGGTTCGGTGCTCTACAGCAGCGACCATAGCCAGTCCGGTTCGCGTTTCTCGGTCGATGGCCCGCTGGCTGCCGCCTTTGCCGGAACGGTACAGGCGCGCCGCAGCGACCTCGATGCGCAGGACAATCTGACCGAACGCGAACAGTGGCGGCACCTTATCGAGGTCTATGTGCCGGTGCGCAGGGATCCTCAGGGCGAGGTGGTGGCCGTCGCCGAGTTCTATCACGCCACGGACAACATCGATCGCGAGATCCGCAGCGCCCAGCAGCGCAGTTGGGTACTGGTGGTTGTCGCCACCGGGGCGATTCTGCTGCTGCTGTTCGGCACGGTGCGGCGGGTCGACGATACCCTGCTGCGCCAGCGCGACGACCTGCGCAGCCAGTTGCACCAGCTGGGCGTGGCCTTCGAGGAGAACGAGCGCATGCGCGAGCGGCTCGGCGAAGCGGGCGCGGCGACCACCGCGCTCAATGAGCGCTTCCTGCATCGCGTCGCGGCCGATCTGCACGACGGGCCGGCGCAGACGCTGGCTTTTGCCCTGATGCGCTTCGACGAACTGGTGGGTGCCTGCGGTTGTTGCGCAAACTCCGGGAACGAGGCGTCGCCTGATTTGCAGGCGATCCGCGGCGCGCTGCGCACTTCCCTCGACGACCTGCGCGACATCGCTGCCGGCCTCGGCATACCCGGCATCGCCGCGTTGTCGCTGGTCGAGACCGCGCGGCGGGCCGTGCGCGATTTCGAGCGCCAGTCCGGACTCAAGGTCGAGGCGGACATCGGCGAGATCCCGGGTGAAGTTGCCCTGGCGACCAAGATCACGACCTATCGCCTGTTGCAGGAATCCTTGTCTAACAGTTACCGGCATGCGCCGGGCAGCCCGCCGCGCGTGCGCATGTGGCGTGCGGACGGCCAGGTGCGCCTCGAGGTCGTCGATAGCGGTGCCGGCTTCGACCCGCAAGTCGCCGCCCGCTCGGGACGGCTGGGCCTGGCTTTCATGCAGGAACGCGTGCGCCTGCTTGGCGGCACCTGCGAAATCGAATCGGCGCCCGGATGCGGAACGCGCGTCCTCATCGGCTTGCCCCTGACCTGCGCCGAAATGCCATGACCGGGCCGATCCGCATCCTGCTGGCCGATGACCATCCGCTGTTTCGCGAAGGCGTCGCCAGTTCGCTGTCGGCGTCGCCGGATTTCGATGTGATCGCCCAGGCCGGCAGCGGCGAGGAAGCCATCGAGCTGGCGCTTGCGCTCAATCCGGACATGGTTCTGCTCGACGTGAGCATGCCGGGCATGGGCGGCATCGCCGCCGCATCAGCCATAGCGGCTGCCCAACCGAACGTGCGCATCATGATGCTGACCGTGTCGGAAACGCCGGAAAGCCTTCTGGCCGCACTCAAGGCGGGTGCGCACGGGTATGCGCTGAAGGGGGTGTCGGCGGCCGAGTTGCGCGCCATCGTGCGCAATGTGGCGATCGGCGAAGCCTATGTCACGCCGAGCCTGGCGGTGGAGTTGCTGACCGAGTTTTCCAGGGTGCGCCCGCCCGATGCCTTCACGACCCTCACCAAGCGTGAGACCGGCGTGCTTGAATGGCTGAGTCAGGGATTGACCAATCGCGAGATCGGCGAACGTCTGCATCTGGCCGAAAAGACGGTCAAGCACCACATCACGGTCATCCTGCAAAAGCTGCATGTGCGTTCGCGCACCGAGGCTGCGCTGATGGCGGTGCAGCACGGTGTGGCCGGTCCGGCAGCGAGAAAATAGGAGCCGTGGTGTACATCAGACAGATCCTCGTGGCCATGCTCATCGCCGTCTCGCCAGCGCCGACTTTTGCCCAGATCGGCGATGAGGTCCTGCCGTCGGTATTCGTCGAAACCCTGCTCGAACTGCCGGAGGATGCGGTCGAGGCCGCCAGGTCGAAAAAGCGCCTGCTGCTGTATTTCGGCCAGGTCGGCTGCCCCTATTGCAAGGAGCTGATGCAGACCAGCTTCACGCAGAAGGACATCGTGGACAAGACGGCAAAGCATTTCCTGCCGATCGCCTTCAACCTGTTCGGCGACCGCGAGGTGACCTGGTTCGACGGCAAGTCGCGCAGTGAAAAGGACTTCGCCAAATTCCTCAAGGTGCAGTTCACCCCGACCATCCTGCTGCTCGACGAGAAGGGCAGGATCATCGCCCGCATCAACGGCTACTACCCGCCGCATCGCTTTTCGGCGGCGCTCGATTATTCGGTGAAACGCCTGGAAAACCAGCTGCCGTTCGCCGAGCACATGAAGGCGGTGCCGCAAACCGGCGCCAGCGCCGCGCTGCACGACCAGCCCTTCTTCATGAAAGCCCCGCTCAACCTGGGACGCCAGCCCGGCGGCAAGGCTTTGGCGGTGCTGTTCGAGACGCGCCACTGCGCGCCCTGCGACGAACTCCACGAGGAAGGCTTCAAGCGTGAAAAGACGCTGGCGGCGATCGCCAGGCTCGATGTCGCGCGCCTTTCACTTTCGGGTCGCGATGCGCTGACCACGCCGGACGGACGCAGCACGACGGCGGAAGCCTGGGGCAAGGAGCTCAAGATCAGTTACACGCCGAGCGTGGTGTTCTTCGATGACCGCGGCCGCGAAGTCTTCCGCGTCGAGGCCTATGTGCGTCCCTTCCACTTCACCTCGTCCTTCGAGTACGTCGCCAGCGGCGCCTACCGCAAGGAACCCGAGTTCCAGCGCTTCCTGCAAAACAAGGCCGAGCACATGAAGCAGGCCGGCGAAAAGCTGGAGCTGTGGAAGTGATCGACAACGGCCGGCCGTTACTTGCCGCCGCCTTTCCGTCGCAGCACTTCCCGCAGGATTTCCCGATAGTGTTCCTGAGTTTCCGACTCGATTACGGATCGTCCCAGGTTTAGCAGCAGCAGGGTTTCGGGAACCGATTCGGAATGGAGGGTCAGGCGTGTTGCATTGCCGACCGTTTCGAGTTCGGTGGTGCTGCGAAAGCGCTTCATGTTGCCTTCGATCATGCGCGACTCGAGCTTTTCGAAAGGCGTCAGGGTCACTTCGCGGGTGGACTTGAATTCGAAACTGAACGGCCCGAAGCCGGCCTTGCCGGTCTGCGCAACCCGCACCACGTTACCGTTGCGTGCCAGCACCTTGCTCGACTTGACGTTGGAGATGAAGCGCGGGATATGTTCGAAGTCGGTCAGCACGTCCCAGACTTCCCGCGCACTGGCGGGAATCGTCAGTTCGGCATCGATGCGTATGACGTCCTCGGCGATGTCCACGCGGACCGCGATCGCGGTTTCGGCTTCGGGCGCTGCCGCCCAGGCTCCCGCCGCGGCAAACGCGAGCAACAGCGCGGCTGCAAACCTGCTCATCGCGCGCTTCTCCAGCGCTTCTCCAGTTCGACGATCGCCATGGCGACCAGTGCAATGGCGGCGATCTCGCCCCAGGCGCGGGCATTGATCGGCGCGGTGGAGAAGGCCAGGTTCATCGGCGCCCAGTAGGTGATGGCCATCTGCAGGGCCAGTTGCAGGCCGACGCCGGCCCAGACCCAGGGATTCGAAAACGCGTTGATCGCCGTCAGCGGCAGGCGCAGCGAGCGGCAACTGAACAGGTAGACGATTTCGATGGCGACGAAGACGTTCATCGCGATGGTGCGCGCTTCGGCCATGCTCTGGCCGCGCTCCGCCGCAAGCAGGAACATGCCGAAGGAGCCGGCCAGCATCAGGATGCCGACCAGCACCACGCGTCCGATCAGGACGGCATCGAGCACCGCCGTACCCGGCGGGCGCGGCGGGCGGCGCATGATGCCGCGCTCGGCCGGCTCGAAGGCCAGCGGCAGGCCGAGCAGCACGGCGGTTGTCATGTTGATCCAGAGGATTTGCAGCGGCGTGATCGGCAGGGTCGCGCCGGCGACGATGGCGGCGAGGATCACCAGGCCTTCGCCGAAGTTGGTCGGCAGGGTCCAGGTGATGAACTTCACCAGGTTGTCGTAGATGCCGCGGCCCTCCTCGACGGCGGCCTCGATGGTGGCGAAGTTGTCGTCGGTGAGCACCATCGCCGCCGCCTCCTTGGCGACGTCGGTGCCGGCGAGACCCATGGCGATGCCGATGTCGGCCTGCTTCAGCGCCGGGGCGTCGTTCACGCCGTCGCCGGTCATCGCCACCACTTCGCCCTGCGCCTGCAGGGCGCGCACCAGGCGCAGCTTCTGTTCCGGCTCGACGCGGGCAAAAATGTCGACGCGGCTTGCAGCGGCGCCAAGCGCGGCGTCGTCGAGCAGGGCCAGGTCGCGGCCGGTCAACACTTCGGCATTGGCGGCGTCCTTGACGATGCCGATCTGCCCGGCAATTGCCCGCGCCGTTTCGGCGTGGTCGCCGGTGATCATCTTCACCCGGATGCCGGCGCTGTGGCAGGTGCGCACGGCACTGACGGCGCGCGGGCGCGGCGGGTCGATCATGCCCGCCAGGCCAAGGAACACCAGGTCGGCGGCGATCGCGGCGTCATCGAGCACCGCGCCGTCGGCCGCATCGCGGCGCGCCAGCGCCAACACGCGCAGGCCGCGGCCGGCCATCTGCGCAGCGGCGGCTTCCAGCGCGGCGGCGTCGAGCGGAATTTCGCCGCCGTCGGCAGCCAGCATGGCGCGGCTGGCCGGCAGCAGTTTTTCGATGGCGCCCTTGACGTACACCACCGATTTGCCCTCGCCGGTATGCCGCGTGGCCATGGTTTGCCGCGCCGAATCGAAAGGCAGTTCGTCATCGCGCGGAAACAGCGTGCGCAGCGTGGCTTCGTCCAACCCGCCCTTGCGCGCCACCACCAGCAGCGCCGCCTCGGTGGGGTCGCCGGTGATCTGCCATTGCCGGTTCTCGTGGTACAGCGCGGAGTCGTTGCACAGGGCGCCGGCGATCAGCACTTCGCGCAACGCGGGCCCGGGTTCGGCTGCGCTCAGTTTGCCTTCCGGCGTGTAGCCTTGGCCGCCGGCCGTGAAGGCTTCGCCGCCAGCCCACAGCTCGGTGACGGTCATGGCGTTTTCGGTCAGCGTGCCGGTCTTGTCCGAGCAGATCACCGTCGTGCTGCCCAGCGATTCCACCGCCGGCAGGCGGCGGATGATGGCGCGGCGCTTGGCCATGCGGCCGACACCGATGGCCAGCGTGATGCTCATCGCCGCCGGCAGGCCTTCGGGGATGGCGCCGACGGCCAGCGCCACGGCGGCTATCAGCATGTCGCTCCAGGATTCGCCGCGCCAGATGCCGATGACGAAGGTGAGCGCCGCCAGACCGAGGATCACCCACAGCAGCAGGCCGGCGAATTCGCCCATCTTTTTGGTCAGCGGCGTGGCGATTTCCGGCGCGCCGGCGATCAGGCCCGAGATGCGCCCGGTTTCGGTGGCGTCGGCAGTGGCGACGACCAGGCCGTTGCCCTGGCCGGCGACCACGGCGGTGCCGGCATAGGCCATGTTGCGGCGGTCGGCGAGTTGGGTGTCCGGCGGCAAGGGTTCGTGGTGCTT
>CAIZHL010000219.1 GCA_903932755.1 uncultured beta proteobacterium | reverse complement strand
GAACTCCTTCTCCAGGCTGGCGCGCGCCCGTCGATTGAGTTCGCTGATGCTGACGACAGTGGCGACGTCGACCATGGACCGTATGCGTTTGTGCAAGAGTTGGGAGAAGCGGAAATACTACAACATCCCCAAGCGGGATCTGCTTGGCGGGCCGGGCCGGGCAGAGCCAAAGCTTGCGAGTTTATTGTTTAACTAATTGAATATTAATGGGTGGTTAGTGTCCAAAATTTACCCAGAAAATGGAAAGCCCTTGAACGAGTGCGCTTCCGCCCCGACATCTGATGACAATCCACAAATTTATCCACAGATTTTGTGGATAAATTTCTACCGCCGATCCGGGAGTTTGTGGCAAGTCCGGAAGCGGCATTAACGTTTCTTTGCCGGGTTGCTGCTCCAAAACCGGTTCGCACCTCTTGCTATGCAGTTCGCCAAGCCCTCGTTTTGTATTGCTGAATCTTCCTACTCGGGCTAAAGTTCGCGCTTTCCTGCTTTCCGGAGTTGCCCACGTGTTTTCCATCATTCAGGCTGCCGGCTGGCCCATATGGCCGCTGCTGTTCGCTTCCGTCATCGCAGTCGCACTCATCATCGAACGCGCAGCGGCATTGCGCCGCAGCAAGATCGTTCCGACCGGGCTGTTGCAAAGCGCGGTTGCAGAATATCGCCAAAGCGGAGTCTCTGATGCCCAACTGGCGCGTCTTGAGAGTCATTCTCCATTGGGGCGGGTGTTGGCCGCCGGCATGCGCAACGCAAAGAGTTCTCGAGAAATCATGAAGGAGTCCATCGAAGAAGCGGGGCGCGGTGTGGCCCATGAACTGGAAAGATTCCTTACGACATTGGGTACCATCGCCACGATTGCACCGCTGATGGGCCTGTTTGGCACTATCGTCGGCATGATAGAAATCTTCGGTGCGTCAACTGCCGCAGGCAGCAATCCGCAGGCACTAGCACATGGCATTTCGGTGGCACTCTACAACACCGGCTTCGGCCTGATCATCGCGATTCCTGCCATGATTTTCTACAGACATTTCCGGGCGCAGGTCGATGGTTTCCTGGTCGAGATGGAGCAGGAAGCCGTCAAACTGGTCGAAGTCATGCAGGGCGAACGTCGTTAAGGACCCTGGCGATGAACTTCCAGCGAGGCAGGCAGCGCGAAGAACTCGAGATCAACCTGATCCCGATGATCGATGTGCTTCTGGTGATCCTGATCTTCCTGATGATCACCACTACATATTCCAAGTTTTCCGGGCTTGAAATCAATCTGCCCACTGCGGACGCGCCGCAGAACAAGGAGCAGCCCAACGAGATCAATGTGGTGGTAACGGCGGCCGGCGAGATCATGGTGAATAAGGCAGCAGTGGCCGGCCGTGACATCCAGTCCATCGCAAACGCCATGCGCCGTTTGACAGGTACCGGCAAGGAGCCGGTCGTCATCATCAATGCCGACGCCAAGGCTGCCCACCAGAGCGTCATCGACGTCATGCAGGCGGCCCAGCAGGCCGGGCTGTCGCACATATCCTTTGCCACCCAGCAGGCGCAGCGCTGACGCCGGCGGATTTGCCGCCGTCTGGCGGCGGCGGGGTCCGATAGCCTGCCTGCTATACCCGTTTTCACTGATATTCAGAGCACTCGTCTGCGTGCGAAGGGCTTTGTATCGAGCCCGGATGCTGCACCGCGAGCGTTTGCCGGTGCCGGTGGTTGTAGTCGGCAACATATTGGTTGGGGGTACCGGCAAGACACCCTTGGTGATCCATCTGGCGCGGGACCTGGGAGCGCGCGGTCGTCATCCTGGCATCGTCAGTCGGGGCTACCGCGGTAACAGCGGTAACAGCGGACATACCCTAGAAGTCACCGCCGCCAGCGATCCCGGCATCGTCGGCGATGAGCCCTTGCTGCTCGCCCGGCGCGCCACCTGCCCGGTGTTTGTAGGCCGCGACAGGGTAGCTGCGGTGCGCAGCCTCCTTGCGAGCTATCCGGAATGCGATCTCATCATCGCCGACGACGGCCTGCAGCACTATCGCCTGGAGCGGGATGTCGAGATTGCTCTGGTCGACGGGCGCGGCATGATGAATGGCTGGGCATTGCCGGCGGGGCCCTTGCGGGAGCCGGTCTCTCGCCTGGCGATGGTGGATGCCCTGGTGCTGAATGGAGCCGCCGTGTCGCCGGCGCCGACTTTTTCTGGGGCTACATTTGCGATGACTCTACTGGGCGAGCGCTTCTACCGCCTTGACGAATCCATGACGACATGCGGCGCGGCAGATCTGGCCGGCAAGATATTGCACGCTGTGGCAGGTATCGGTTCGCCGCAGCGCTTTTTCGATCACTTGACCACAATGGGACTGAACTTTTCAGTACATCCTTTCGCCGACCATCACGAGTATTGCGAGGACGAAATGCTATTCGCAGGGGATGCGATTCTGACGACGGAAAAGGATGCCGTAAAATTGGCCCGACTTCGTTTGACTCTGCCGGTCTGGATTTTGCCCGTGACGGCAGAAGTCAGCCCCGACCTTGCCGCATTTGTTCTGGAGAAGCTAAATGGACGCCCGCCTGCTTGAGATTCTCGTTTGCCCTGTCTGCAAGGGTCCGCTGGAGCATCGCAAGGCTGCCGCCGAACTGGTGTGCAAGGGATGCAAACTGGCTTATCCGGTCAAGGATGACATTCCGGTGATGCTCGAGGACGAGGCGCGGCAATTGGGGGCAGGCGAAGCCTGATGGGCGTGCGTATCGTCATCCCGGCACGCTACGCCTCGACCCGGTTGCCCGGAAAACCTTTGGCCGACATTGCCGGGAAGCCGATGATTGTCCGGGTGGCGGCAGCAGCTCAGCGCGCGCGAAGCGACGGTGTTTGGGTGGCGGCGGATGACGAGCGCATCATCGCCGCGGTTCGGCAGCATGGGTTCGAGGCGGTAATGACGCGTTCGGATCATGCCAGCGGTACCGATCGGATCGCCGAAGTGGCCGAGCGGCTGCAGTGGGATGACGCCGACATCGTGGTCAACGTCCAGGGCGACGAACCATTGCTGGCCCCATCCCTCGTGGAGGCTGTGGCCGACGCCTTGCGCGCAGCTCCTGATGCGGCGATCGCGACTGCCGCGCATCCGTTGACGGCGGTCGAGGATTTTTTCAACGCCAACGTGGTCAAGGTAGTGTGCGACTCGCATGGGCGGGCGCTCTACTTCAGCCGTGCCCCCATCCCATGGGATCGCGATTGGTTTGCAGTCCGGCGTGACACGCTTCCCGCCGAACTTCCGGCGCAGCGGCACATTGGCCTATATGCTTATCGCGTTGGTTTTTTGCGCCGATTCGGACGGTTGGCGGTCTCTCCCCTGGAGCGTTGCGAGTCGCTGGAGCAGTTGCGCGCCTTGTGGCACGGCTATCCTATCCAGGTAGTCAGCGTAGACCAGGCTCCCGCACCCGGTGTCGATACGCCCGAAGACCTCGAGCGCATCCGCCGATTGTTTGACGTCGAAAAGGATTCAGAGTAGGTTTTGTACTCAAAATTTTCTGAAAATATGCAAGCCAGACTTTCTAAAAAGGGGTGGAAATGAAGTTGATCCTGTTGGGTGGGCCGGGTGCCGGCAAGGGTACGCAAGCGGCGTTCATTACGGAAAAATTCGGTATCCCGCAGATTTCGACGGGAGACATGTTGCGGGCAGCGGTCAAGTCCGGGACGGCAATGGGCCTGGAGGCCAAAAAGGTCATGGACGGGGGCGGTCTGGTGTCCGACGAGATCATCCTCGGACTCATCGCCGAACGCCTGAAGCAGCCGGATTGCGCCAAGGGTTTCCTGTTTGACGGTTTTCCGCGCACCCTGCCGCAGGCCGAGGCGCTTCGCGCACAGGGCATCGAACTTGATTTCGTACTCGAGATTGACGTCAGCGACGAGGAGATTATCCGTCGCATGAGCGGTCGCCGCGTTCATCCCGGTTCCGGGCGCACCTATCACCTCGTGTTCAATCCGCCCTCAGCCGTGATCGAAGTAATTCGATCAAACATCAACATCGGCGGCGCAGGTAATTTTGCATTACCAGGTCCAAACATTTTTCCTTCAGCGCAATCAAGTAGATCTTGATAACTGTATTGATTTTGTTGTTTCATGAAATCGTTAGAGAATTAAAATTATTGATAATTAGTTGTTAATTTACAATTTAATACAGGATTTGACAAATTTAATTGATAATCTCTTTATTTTCTAAGCCCCAAACGTGATCGGTTTGTATCCAACCTTTATAT
>CAIZHL010000218.1 GCA_903932755.1 uncultured beta proteobacterium | reverse complement strand
TAACAAAAACACCGGACTCCCTCGCGGGTTTGATATCCGGTCAAGCCATATACATGCCGCCATTGACGTTCAGCGTGGTGCCGGTGATGTATCCCGCGCTTTTCGATGCCAGGAAGGCCACCGTCGCCGCGATTTCGTCGGGACGGCCGAGGCGTCCCAGCGGAATCTTGCCGAGCAGGGCATCGCGCTGCGCATCGGGCAGGGCGCGCGTCATGTCGGTATCGATGAAGCCCGGCGCCACGCAATTCACCGTGATGTTGCGGCTGCCGAGTTCCTGCGCCAGCGCCCGGCTCATACCGGCGACGCCGGCCTTGGCCGCGGCGTAGTTGGCCTGGCCGGGATTGCCGGCTTCGCCGACCACGGAGGTGATGTTGATGATGCGGCCGAAGCGCGCCTTCATCATGCCGCGCATGACCAGTTTTGACAGGCGGAACACCGCCTTGAGATTGGTCTCGATGACCATGTCCCACTCGTCGTCCTTCATGCGCATGGCGAGATTGTCGCGGGTGATGCCGGCGTTGTTGACCAGAATCGCCACGGCGCCGAATTTCTTTTCGATTTCGCCGATCAGGCCCTCGCAGGCGGCAGCCTCGGTAACATTGGCGGTCGCACCCCATCCCGTGATGCCCGCTGCATCGAAGGCCTGCTGGATGTCGGCGGCGCCGGCTTCGCTGGTCGCGGTGCCGACCACGGTGGCGCCCCGGGCGCCGAGTTCCAGCGCAATGGCGCGACCGAGGCCGCGCGACGCGCCGGTCACCAGCGCTACCTGCCCTTTCAAATCCGACATATCAAGCTCCTTGTACGCTCGCCAGCGCCGCATCGACAGCGGCGGTGTCATTCATCGACGCGCCGGAGAGAGTCTCCGCGCAACGCTTCACCAGGCCCGACAGGACCTTGCCCGGGCCGCACTCGAAGACATGGGTGACGCCGGCCGCCTGCATCGCCAGCATGGTCTCGACCCAGCGCACCGGCGACGCGGCCTGGCGCACTAGCGCGTCGCGAATGGCCTCCGGATCGGCCAGTTGCGCAACATCGACGTTATTGATCACCGCAATCCGCGGCACGCTCAGCGTCACGCCGGCCAAGTGCGCCTTCAGTGCCTCGGCGGCCGGCTGCATCAGGGCGCAGTGGAAAGGCGCTGATACCGGCAGCATCAGCGCGCGCTTCGCGCCCCTGGCCTTGACCAGTTCGGCTGCGCGCTCGACGGCCGCCTTGTGGCCGGCGATCACGGTCTGCTTCGGCTCGTTGAAATTCACCGCCTGCACCACCTGCCTCTGTGCAGCTTCGGCACAGGCGGCCACCACGCCGGCGGCATCGAGGCCGAGGACTGCGGCCATGGCGCCATCGCCCGCCGGCACTGCGGCCTGCATGGCCCTGGCGCGCAGTTCGACCAGCGGCACGGCATCCTTCAACTGCAGAACGCCGGCCACCACCAGCGCCGCGTATTCGCCGAGGCTGTGGCCGGCCAACAATGCCGGCAACCTGCCGCCCTTTTCCAGCCAAAGCCGATAGACGGCGACGTCCGCCGTCAGCATCAGCGGCTGCGTGTTAACAGTCTGGGCCTGCGCTTCGGCCGGTCCGTCGCATGCCAGTTGCCACAGGTCGCGACCGAGTGCGGCCGACGCTTCGTCGAAGGTGGCACGGATCACCGGCGCATCGCCGTAACCCGCCATCATCCCTAGCGACTGGGAGCCTTGACCTGGAAACACGAGTGCAAATTTCATGTCGAGCCTCTCAAATTCAGAACCGGAGCAGGGTCGCGCCCCAGGTAAAGCCGCCACCGACGCCTTCCAGCAGCAGATGCTGACCGCGCCGGATGCGACCGGAGCGGACAGCCTCGTCCAGGGCCAGGGGAATCGACGCCGCCGAGGTGTTGCCGTGGTGGGCCACGGTAACGACGCAATTTTCTGCCGGAATGTGCAGCCGCTTCGCGGTTGCCTGCAGGATGCGCACATTGGCCTGATGCGGGATCAGCCAATCCACCTGCGACGCGGTCATGCCGGCGGCCGCCAGCACCTCGTGCGCGACGTCGGCCAGCACCTTGACCGCAAACTTGAACACCGCCTGACCGTCCATGCGCAGGAAGGGATCGCCGGTTACGACTCCGCCGCAGACCTGGCCCGGCACGGAAAGAATGCCGTGGTGGCTGCCGTCGGCATGAAAGGCGCTGGCCAGCAGTCCGGGCTGGTCGGCGGCTTCCAGCACTACCGCGCCGGCGCCATCGCCGAAAAGCACGCAGGTACCGCGATCCTTCCAGTCGAGGATGCGCGAAAACACCTCGGCGCCGACCACCAGGGCGCACTTGTGCGAGCCGGAGCGGATGAATTTTTCCGCGATGGTCATCGCGTAAACGAATCCGCTGCAGACGGCCTGGACGTCGAAGGCGGCGGCGCCATTGGTGATGCCGAGCTTGCTTTGCAGCAGCGCCGCGGCACTCGGAAACACATAATCGGGAGTCGAAGTGGCGACGATGATCAGGTCGACCTCCGCCGGCGCCCGCCCGGCCGCCTCCAGCGCCCGACGGCTGGCTTCCAACGCCAGATCGCTGCTGGTGATGCCGGGTGCCGCCAGATGGCGACTGCGGATCCCGGTGCGCTCGACGATCCACTCGTCGGAGGATTCGAGTCCGTGCATGGCGATCAGGGCGGCGTTGCTGATCGGGTCCCCGGGCAGGAAACTGCCGGTGCCGCTGATTCGCGTATGTATCATCGCTTCCCCATCAATCGCAAAGTGTCGGCGCCGGCATTACGGCGGCCATGCGTGCGGCAATGGCTTCCGGCAGGCGCTGCCTGGCCTCTTCGGCCGCCTTGTCGAGGGCGCAACGGAAGGCCAACTGATCGGCCGAACCGTGGCTCTTGACCACGATGCCCCGAAGGCCGAGCAGGCTCGCACCGTTGTAGCGGCGCGGATCGAAACGCCGGCGGAAGGACTTCAGGACCGGCATCGCCACCAGGGCTGCCAGCTTGGTAAAGATGTTGCGCGAAAACTCTTCCTTGAGCCCGCCGCCGATCATGTGGGCCAGGCCCTCGGCGGCCTTCAGCGTGACGTTGCCGACAAAGCCGTCGCACACCACCACGTCGGCCGTGCCCTTGAAAATGTCATTGCCTTCGACATTGCCGACAAAATTCAGGTCGGTGCCCCGCAGCAGTTCGCCCGCACGCTTCACCGCATCGTTGCCCTTGATCGCTTCCTCGCCGATGTTCAGCAGGCCCACGGTGGGCCGCTCCTTGTGCTCCAGTGCCGATACCAGCGAGGAGCCCATGATGCCGAATTGCAGCAGGTGTTCGGGAGTGCAATCGACGTTCGCGCCGAGATCCAGCACGTAGGTGCTGCCGCGCTCGGAGGGCAGGATGGAACAGATGGCGGGCCGGTCGATGCCGGGCAGTGTCTTCAGCACGAAGCGCGACACGGCCATCAGGGCGCCGGTATTGCCGGCCGAGACCGCGGCGTCGGCAACGCCCTCCTTGACCAGGTCGATGGCGACGCGCATCGAGGAATCCTTCTTGCCGCGCAGCGCGCTGGCGACGGCCTCGTCCATCGCCACCAGTTCGGAGGCATGGCGGATCGACAGGCGCTTGCCGAATTCGCCCGCCAGCCGCTCGACCTCCGGTCGCAGCGATTCTTCGCGCCCGACCAGAATCGCGGCGCAATCGGTGTCGTGACGCAGGAATTCAATGACGGCAGGCAGCGTTACCGACGGACCGTGGTCGCCGCCCATGCAATCCACCGCGAGGGTGATCGTCATCGCTTGAGTGTTCTTGCGAGGCTCTTCATGTAAAAACGGCCGGACGCGCAGAACGCATCCGGCCGGTTTCGGCAATCGGGATTACTCGCCCTTGGCCTTGACGACCTTCTTGCCGCGATACACGCCGGACGGCGAGATATGGTGGCGCAGATGGACTTCGCCCGTGGTCGGCTCGACGGCCAGCGGCGGGTTGGTGAGGAAATCATGCGCACGATGCATGCCACGCTTGGACGGGGACTTCTTGTTCTGTTGTACGGCCATTTCGCTACTCCTTGCTTAGTTACGGCATGACACCCGCCAGCATGGGCGGGCCTGCCCTGAATCCCTGCTTCGACTTCAATGCCTCTTCAGGGCGGCCAGTACCGCGAACGGCGACGGACCTTGTTCAATTGCATCCCCTGAAGGCAAATCACATTGCCGGTGACGCGGCGCGATGGGCAGCGCCAGCAACACCTCTTCTTCTATCAGCGGAATTACCGCCAAGGCCTTTTCGGCTTCTATGGCATCCGCACCGTCATCGACCAGATCATCGTCCGG
>CAIZHL010000217.1 GCA_903932755.1 uncultured beta proteobacterium | reverse complement strand
TCGCCACCACCACCGAGGCATTGCGCTCGTGCGCCAGTTCATGCAGCAGATCGACAATCTGCCGTGCGGTGGTGGAATCGAGATTGGCCGTCGGCTCGTCGGCAATCACCAGCGCCGGCGACTTGACCAGGGCACGGGCGATCGCCACGCGCTGGCGCTGGCCGCCGGAGAGCGCGTCGGGCAGGCGCTGGGCAAAGGCTTCAAGTCCCACCCGCTGCAGCGCCGTCATCGTCTTCTCCTTGCGCTCGCCAGGTGGCATGCCGAGCAGCATCAGCGGGTACTCGACGTTGTCGAACACGGTCATCACCGGCACCAGGTTGAAACCCTGGAAGATGAAGCCGACCTTCTCCCGACGCAGGCGCGTCAGGCCGAGTTCATCGAGGCCATCGATGGCGATACCACCCAACTCGCGGCTGCCCGCATCCTGGGTGTCGATCAGCCCGCACAGGTTCAGCAGGGTGCTCTTGCCGCTGCCGGACGGACCGGTCAGGGCGACCATTTCGCCGCTGCGCACATCCAGGCTGACGCCCTTCAATGCCTCGACGCTGGCCTCGCCGACCTGGTAGCTCTTGCGCAGGCCGGTGAGGCGCACGGTGCAGGATTCTGCAATCATTTCTCCGCCTCCTTTAGTTGCGCTTCGATGGCGCCCAGTTCGGCCCGGAAACCGGTCGGGGCTGAAGCCAGCAACGGGCTGCGCCGTATCTCGCCGAGCAAGGCCTTGCCGGCGGCACGGCGATGAAAGATCCCATCCGGCAGGGCGACGAACGTCGCGGCGGCCGCCAGGCGCGTCAGCAGGCTAGTGGGGGTTCCCTGCACCAGCAGACGGTCATGTTCGGGCCGCAGCAATGCAAGGGCCTGATCAATCTGATCGAGGCCCTGTTCGGTAAACTTCAGTTTGTTCCACGGCAGCCACGCCGCCTTGCCCTTGAGCGTCTGGGCGCTGCCCAGATAGGCTGTGTAGAGCGGTTGCAGCGCAGGATTGCCGGGCGCCGCCTGAAACCCGGTGATGGCCGAATCAAGCTGGCCGGCATCGCCCTGCCTGGCCCGGTTGAAATGGGTCAGCGCCGCCTCGAACGCCGGGTCGGCAGTGGTCTGGGCACTGGCTTGCGAGGCCATGCCGGCAAGGGGAAGCATCAGCAAGGCCAGCAGCAACGGCCGGCAAAGGGAAAACAGGGATTGCATGTTGGAAACCTCCGCTTGGTTGAACGTGAGGCCATGCTAGGAGGCGCCCGGGCCGCCGTCAGCCGCGATGCGACGAACCGGCGATAGCGCGGCTTGAGTCGCAGCGCCGGACGATGAATGGACTTGAAATTTCCGCGTGGGCGCTCATGTAGTGGCGAAGGCACCCCCGCCTGTGCAGGTTCCGCAACTCAAAAGGAGAATGAAATGAGCAACCTGATTCGTCGCGATCCCCTCGATGACTTGTTCCGTGGCTTTTTCGTCCGCCCGGTCGACTTCGGATCGCAGCCCGATGCACCCGCCGTCAAGATCGACGTCAAAGAGCAGGAAAAGAGCTATCTGGTCCATGCCGAGATTCCCGGCGTCAAGAAGGACGACATCCATGTCGCTGTCGACGGCGCCATCGTTTCCATTACCGCCGAGCGGCGCGAAGAAAAGGATGTCAAGGAGGGCGAGCGCGTGTTGCGCACCGAACGCTATTTCGGCAAGGTTTCGCGCAGCTTCCAGTTGGCGCAGGAGATCGACGAAGCGCAGGTGGCTGCCAAATACACCGACGGCGTGCTTGAACTGGTGCTGCCGAAAAAGGCCGCGACCCAGGCACGCAGAATTACCATTCAGTAGGCGCCCGCAAAAAGTCGGTGCTGGCGACACGCTGAAAGCAGGGCGATTCGTTGCATTGGCAGCGCGTCGCCCTGATTCCATTTTGGGCCGGTAGAATGAGCGAAGTTATCACTCGCACTCGCCGACACCCATGACCGAAAAGCTCTCTCCCACTGCCAAGGCAGGCGTTCTGGCCGAGGCCCTGCCCTACATCAAGCGCTTCCACGGCAAGACCATCGTGGTCAAGTACGGCGGCAATGCGATGACGGATGAGCACCTAAAACAGTGCTTCGCCCGCGATGTGGTGCTGCTCAAGCTGGTCGGCATGAATCCGGTGGTGGTGCATGGCGGCGGCCCGCAGATCGAGAATCTGCTGGCCCGCGTCGGCAAGAAGGGCGAGTTCGTCCAGGGCATGCGCGTAACCGATGCCGAAACCATGGACCTGGTGGAAATGGTGCTGGGCGGCCAGGTCAACAAGGAAATCGTCAATCTGATCAACCAGCATGGCGGCAAGGCCGTGGGCCTCACCGGCAAGGACGGCAACTTCATCCGCGCCAAGAAACTGATGATGGAAAACAAGGATGGCTCCGGCGATCTGATCGACATCGGGCAGGTCGGCGATATCGTCTCCATCGATCCCAGCCTGATCGCCCTGCTCGACACCGGCGCCTTCATCCCGGTGATTGCGCCGATCGGCGTCGGCAGCGAGGGTGAAACCTACAACATCAACGCCGACGTCGTTGCCGGCAAGATCGCCGAAGTGCTGAAGGCGGAAAAACTCGTGCTGCTGACCAACACGCCGGGCGTGCTGGA
>CAIZHL010000216.1 GCA_903932755.1 uncultured beta proteobacterium | reverse complement strand
TCCCAAAGTACGCAGTCGCTCAGCATACAGCGCCAAATAGTTTTGATTTTCTTCACGCGATCCAAAGGTTACCCGGTTTTTTAATTTGCCGCCTCGAACTCTGGCTGGCCTATGTCGTGACGGTGGCGGTGCTGCTGGTGATTCCCGGCCCGACCATCCTCACGGTGATCGGTTATTCGCTGGCCCACGGGCGGCGCGCGAACGTGGCGCTGGTGGCGGGTGTGGCGCTGGGTGATTCCACCGCGCTGGCGCTTTCCCTGCTCGGCCTGGGCGCGCTGCTGGCGGCCTCGGCCTGGTGGTTTACGGCGGTCAAGACCATCGGCGGGCTCTACCTGGTCTGGCTCGGTTGGCGCATGCTGCGTGCCGGGGTCGGGCCGGCAGAGGTGGCCCTGCCGGAGGCGCCCGATTCCCTGTGGCGGCTGTTCGCCAACACCTGGCTGGTCACGGCACTCAATCCCAAGGGCATCATATTCTTCGTCGCCTTCCTGCCCCAGTTCATTACGCCGGGTGCCGCTGTCGCGCCGCAGATGTGGATACTCGCCATCACCTTCGTCGCCATGGCGATCATCAACGCCACGCTGTATGCGCGCTTCGCCGCGGCGGCGCATCATTTTCTGGCCTCGGCGCGGGCGCGCCGCAGCTTCAACCTCGGCGGCGGCTCGCTGCTGGCGGGGGCGGGGATCTGGGCGCTGCTGGCGCGGCGGCCGGGTTGAAAGTCATGCCTACGACAAAGCCGGAAACCTTATCCCCTGCGGACGGCGCCGGCGTTACGGCGATTCCGAAAATTTGACGCACGGGAAAGGGAGCCCGCCATGGTGAAGCTGATGCTGATCGTTGTCGCGCTGCTCTTGGCGGCGCTGATGTTCTATGTCGCCACGCGGCCGGCGAGCTTTCGCATCCGGCGTTCGACGCGCATTGCCGCGCCGCGCGAGAAGCTCTTTGCCTATGTCAGCGACCTGCACAATTTCGACGCCTGGTCGCCCTGGGCGCAACTCGATCCGGCGATGCGCAAGATGCATTTCGGCGCGGCCAGCGGCGTCGGTGCCGGCTATGAATGGCAGGGCAACAAGAATGTCGGTCACGGCCGCATGGAGATCGTCGAGGTCGCGGCGCCCGAGCGCGTGCTGATCAAGCTGGATTTCCTGAAGCCCTTCGAAGCCCACAACATGGCCGAATACCTGCTGGCGGAAAGCGGCGGCGAGACCGAGTTCACCTGGTCCATGTCCGGTCCGAACACGTTCATGTCAAAGGTCATGGGCCTGTTCTTCAGCATGGACAGGATGGTCGGCGCACAGTTTGAGCGGGGTCTGGCCGCCCTCAAGGCGGTGGCGGAAAGAGGCGAGTCGTGATCGAGGGCGGCTGTCTGTGCGGAGGAATCCGTTACCGTTATGACGGCTCGATCGAGGAGGTTTCGATCTGTCATTGCTCGCAATGCCGCAAGGCGCAGGGCTCGGCCTTCGCCGCGGTGAGCCCGGTTGCCACGGCGGACTTCCACATCCTGGCCGGGGCAGAACTGCTCAGGGAATACCGTTCGTCACCGGACAAGATTCGCGTCTTCTGCGCCAGGTGCGGCAGCCCCATTTACAGCGCCAAGGACGATGTGCCTGGCGTGCGGCGCTTGCGCCTCGGCACGGTCGATACCCCGTTCCGCTGCGACAACGCCTTCCACATCTTTACCGAGTCGAAGGCCCCGTGGTGGCCGGAGGCCGACGACCTTCCGCGCTACGCGCAGCGCAAGCCGTGAAGCCGCTGCCGCCACCATCGATCGCGGATCTCGACCGGACGCGCGCCTCCTGCAAGGCCATGGTCAGGCGACGCGCGGCGACCTCGGGCGGCATGGCGCTGATCCCGATTCCGGGCGTGGATATCGCCGGCGACGTCGGCATGCTGCTCGAAATGATACCGGCGATCAACCGCAAGTTCGGGCTCACGCCCGAGCAGATCGAGGAACTCGATCCGCGCCACAAACTGCTGGTCTACGCGATGCTGAAGAAAGTCGGCAGCGACCTGGCCGGACGCGCCATTACGCGGCAACTGGCGGTGGCCGCGTTGAAGAAGGTCGGCGTGCGGCTTTCAGCCAGACAGGTGCTGAAGTATGTCCCCTTCGCCGGCCAGGCCGCTGCGGTGGCCCTCAGCGTAACGGCCATGCTGTACCTGGGGAATTCGCATGTCGACGCCTGCTATGAGATCGCCAGGGGCGCCCTGAAGAAATGAGCATGGACGGCCCGAGCAGCTTCGCGATCCCGACACGGCTGGAGACGGCGCGCCTGCTGCTGCGCAGCTTCACCGATGCCGACCTGGCGGGCTTGCACGAGCATTACTCGGACCTCGAATGCACCCGCTACACCTATCGCCGGGCGCTGACCGAAGCCGCCACCTGGCGCGCCATGGCGAGCATGGCCGGGCATTGGCTGCTGCGCGGTTACGGGCCTTACGCGGTCGAGGAGAAGGCCACTGGCATCACGCTCGGCACGGTAGGCCTCTGGTACCCGGTCGAATGGCCGGAACCGGAGATCAAATGGGCGCTGGCGCGCCGCCACTGGGGCAGGGGCTATGCCAGCGAGGCGGTGCGTGCGGTGCAGCGCATGGCCGGCGAATGGCTGCCCGAACTGCGCCTGATCAGCCTGATCGACAGCCGCAACGAGGCCTCGATCCGCCTTGCGCTGGCGGTCGGCGCCCGCTTCGAGCGCGAAATGGAGTTCGCCGACGCGACCTTCCATGTTTATCGGCATCCGTCGCCCGGTTGACGTTCCCGCGCTGTTGCAGACCCTTTGCCGCCGAAAGGCGCGGTCCGCTGCCTTACCGGGTGAATATCACCGTGCAACTCATGTCGACCGGACAGAGGACCGCATTGACCAGGGTTTGCGGGCGCTTTTCTTCCCAGGAGGAGTCGTAGGGGTCGGTAAAAATGCGGATGTTCCACACCTCGCCGGTGTCCCGCACCCGTTCGATGTTCGCCTTGAACATTTTCTCCGTCGAGACGCCGGAGCCGAAATGCAGCTCGCGGTGCAGGATGTCGACGATGGTGGGCGACTGCATGTCCGGCATTTCCTCGAGACGCAGCACGCGATCGGCGATGCAGCGGATGCGGCGCGTGAACAGCGGCGCCCCGTCGTTGCCTATCCAGCAGTGGAAGCCGACGGCGGGAACGGGTTCGCCGACGGTCTGGGCAAAGGCCGTTGCGACAAGGCAGGCCAGGCCAAGTATGCAAATCGAAGCGGTACGTATCATCGTGCCATCATGTATTCGTCGCTGGTCGCCGCGTTCCGATGCCGGGTCGTCCGCGCTAAATCCCGTCGCGTTTCAGATACGGCACATACGCCATGTCGGTATGGGCAATGTGATTGGTGAGCCAGTGATTGAGAAAGCTCACCGTATCCGCCGAGATGTCCTCGCCGATCGATTTCAGCTGGAGTTCCTCGAGTCTGGCGCGAAACTCGGCGTGCTCCGCCTGGTGCGGAACAAGGTCGGGGTAGCCGGCAGCCTTCATCATGGCTTCTTCGGCGGCGAAGTGCTCGCGCATGTAGTGCTTGAGGCGGGTGATGACATAGACGCCGAACAGCGTGCGCTGGTCGGCGGTGGCGCTTTCCAGTTCGGCCAGCCACTGGAAAATCGCCTTGTGCTGGTCGTCGAGCGCGGGCACGCCGGTACTCAGGTTTGGGGTCCATTCGATCATGGCCCGAATATTAGCAGTTGGGATGCCCGCATGCGCAGCTTGACTTTATGCCGCTGCAATCCCTATCCTTGGCCACATAAGGAATTGGAGACGATCATGTTCGATTCGCCGATGGAGCATTGTGCGGTTTGCGGGCAAATGGTGACGCAGGAACAGAGCATCGCCGAGTGCCGGTGCAGACATGCCTGCGCCCCGGACCAGGCCTGTCCCCTGCAGGGGTATTTCACTGGCGTTGACGGCCGCCTTGATCTGCCACCGGAGAGGCCTTTCGCAGCCTGATTTCCGGCGGCTTTCCCGTGCGCGGCATGCGGCGGGTGCCGAACTTAATTGTCGTCCTCGGCAAACCAGCGCAACTTGTCGCGCAAGGTCACCACTTCGCCGACGATGATCAGTGTCGGCGCCCGCAGATTTGCAAGCCTGGCCAGGTCGGGGAGGGTGGTCAGGGTGCCGGTGACGGTGCGTTGGCTGGGGCGGGTGCCGTGCTGCACGATGGCGGCGGGCCAGTCTGCCGGCAGGCCGTGTTCCATCAGCTTGGCGCAGAGGTAGGACAGGCCCGACAGGCCCATGTAGATGACCACGGTCTGGCGCCGACGGGCGAGCCCCGGCCAGTCCAGGTTCATACTGCCGTCCTTGAGGTGGCCGGTGACGAAGACGCAGGCCTGGGCGTGGTTGCGGTGGGTCAGCGGAATGCCGGCATAGGAACCGACGCCGGCCGCCGCGGTGATGCCGGGCACGACTTCGAAATTGACGCCGTCGGCGTGCAGGGTTTCGACTTCCTCGCCGCCGCGACCGAAGATGTAGGGGTCGCCGCCCTTGAGCCGCACCACGCGCTTGCCGGTTTTGGCGAGGCGCACCAGCAGCTGGTTGATCTCCTCCTGGGGGATGGAGTGGTTGCCGCGCTCCTTGCCGGCATACATCAACTCGGCATCGGGGCGCGCCAGCGCCAGCACGGCCTGCGACACGAGGTTGTCATATACAAGGACATCGGCCTCGCCGATCAGGCGCGCCGCCTTGAGGGTCAGCAATTCGGGATCGCCGGGGCCGGCGCCGACAAGGTAGACCCAGCCGGCTTGTGCAGGATTTGGTTTCATGGAGTGGGATGCTAGCCGAGCTTTTTGCGTCGTGACTTGATCAGGAACAACCGCCGCCGCAACTTCCGCAGCCCTTCTTCGGCTCCGGACTGACGCAGCCGTCGCGGAAGATGAACTGGAATTCCCCGGGCTGGACTTCGATGAAGTCCAGCGTGGTGTTCTCCAGCAGGGTCTGGCTGCGCGGCGAAATCAGCACCTTGATGCCGCCGCCGTCGATGACCAGGTCGTCTTCCCGCTCGTCGTCGAAGCCCATGCCATAGACCAGTTCGCCATCGCCCTCGTCGTGCTTGGCGGCCACTCGTAACATGGGCAGCATGGTCGTCGGGTCAGCCTGTTCGGCGGCGGCGCGCGCGATCTGCTCGGCGGCGCTCGGGGTCAGGGTGAACATGGGATGGTCTCCTTGGTTTCAATGTTCCGGGATGTGCGCACGTAGTGGACGAACTTTGCCGGCCAGTCGCAACCGGCGGTCGCCCGCAAGTGGGTATAGGAGGCGAGCATGCGGTGCAGCAGTATGCCGTCGTGCGCGCCGTCGATGCCGTAGCCGCGGCGCACGGCATAGGCATATCGGGTGTCGGCCGGCAGGCCGTTCAGGCTGGAATAGTGGAACTCGTGGGCGTGCAGCGCGGCGCCGGCGAGGCTCTTGTCGGCGCCGCGCCAGGGATGTGCGGCGCCGGCTTCGAGAATCACGTAGCCGCGCCCGACCGGTTTGGGGTGCATGGTGATGTCGCCGGGGATCGCGCCGACCATGGCGGCCTGCTTGCCCTTCCATTCGATGCCGCGTGAAAGGTACATCAGACCGCCGCATTCGGCGTAGGTCGGCAGCCCGCCCTCGATGGCGCGCCGAATGTCCGCGCGCAGGCTGGTGTTGGCTTCAAGTTCGTCCAGGAAGCACTCGGGAAAGCCGCCACCGATCAGCAGTCCGTCGCAGGGGGGCAGTTGCGCATCCTTCAGGGTATCGAAGAACACCGCTTGCGCGCCGGCCGCGGCCAGCGCATCGAGGTCGTCGGCATAGTAGAAGCCGAAGGCGGCATCGCGCGCGATGGCGATGCGCACCGGCGCATCCCCGCTTTGTTGTCGCGGCGCAGGCGGCGACAGGGGGCGACCGGTATGGCTGATGGCCAGCAGGCGCTCCAGGTCGACCTGGTCGGCGATGCGCTGGCCGATGGTGGCGATGTGGCGGGCAGCCTCAGCGGTTTCGTTTGCCGGCATCAGGCCCAGGTGGCGTTCGACCAGGGCCAGATCGGCGTCTTCCTGTACCGCGCCGATCACCGGCACGTCGGTGTAGTGCTCGATCACGGCGCGCAGCTTGCCTTCGTGGCGGCGGCCGCCGAGTCGGTTGAGGATCACGCCGGCGATGCGGATGTTGCGGTCGAAGGCCTGGTAGCCGAGGATCAGCGGCGCGATGCCGCGCGTCATGCCGCGCGCATCGAGCACCAGCACCACCGGCAGGTCGAGCAGACGCGCCAGCGCGGCGTTGCTGTTGGAGCCTTCGAGGTCGAGTCCGTCGTAGAGGCCCTTGTTGCCCTCGACCAGGCAGACCTCCGCATCATGCCCCTGGCGGGCGAACTGGTCGCGCAGTTCGCCGTCCGGCGAGAGGAAGAAATCAAGGTTGTAGCAGGGGCGTCCGGCGGCGACCGACAGCCATAGCGGATCGATGTAGTCGGGGCCCTTCTTGAAAGGCTGCACCGTGCGCGGGCGCTGTCCGTTGCCGCCGGAACTCAGCGCGGCGGCGAGGCCGATGCTGACGGTGGTTTTGCCCGATGACTTGTGGGCCGCCGAGATCAGGAAGCGATGCATCGTGCCGGTCGGTTCCGGATCAGTCGCCGGCCGCTTCCAGGTGGGCGAAGTCGTCCTGCGGCAGGAAGCGCAGGATGCGCACGCCGATGGTGGTCATGGTGAAGGCGATGCCGAGGCCGCCGAGGGACAGCAGCAGTTCGGGCAGGCTGGCGCTGTAGTGGTCCACCGCGCCGTCCATGAAGCTGCTCTTGACGTCGTAGCCCGGGAAGATGTCGAGCGGGAAGGCCTGCCCGCCGATGATGAAGACATAGAGGTGGAAGTAGGCGCCGACCACCACCAGCAGCGCGGCGACATTGACCCATAAGGCCTTCTTCGCGGTGGCCGGGTTGAACAGCAGGGCCAGTGGCAAAAGCGTGCCGACAAGTATCTGGCCGATCCAGAACATGCTGGCGAATTCGCTGTCGAACAGGATGAAATATTCGAAGGCGATGTTCTTCGCGAAGTAGGCATTGACCAGATGCAGCACGATGGTGAAGTACAGCACCGCGGCGATAAAGGTGGCGAGCAGGTTCTTCATGCGCTGCAGGACCAGCGGCGGCAGCGTCAGGCCGTTCCAGGCGTACATGGCCGATTGCACCACGAGGAAGACGGCCAGCCCCCAGCAGAAGGACATGATGATGAACATCGGCGCCAGCAGCGCAGTGCCGTAGGCCTGGCGCGCAACGAGGAAGGCGAAGATGGAACCGGTGCCGGTGGTCAGCAC
>CAIZHL010000215.1 GCA_903932755.1 uncultured beta proteobacterium | reverse complement strand
TGGGTGGCCTTGGCCTTGACCTCGACATCCTTGGCCCAGACCCGCTCGTTCTTTTCCAGGGCGGGCAGATTTACGGCTTCACCCGCTTCCTCGCGGGTTTCCTGCGATTCCTTGCCATACACGGCGAGCCAGCCCGGGGTCACCAGCACCTTGCCTTCGGTCTTGAAGGCTTCCTTTTCGATTCGGGTGATGCGCGTGGTGATGTTGTACTCGGCCGACGGATAAAAAATTCCGAGGAAGCGCTTGGTGACCAGGTCGTAAATCTTCTGTTCCGGCTCGGACAGATTCTTCGGTGCCGCTCCGGTGGGGATGATGGCGAAGTGGTCGCTTACTTTGGCGTTGTTGAAAATGCGCTTGTTGGGATGCACCCAGCCGTTCTTGATGATGGCGCCGGCGAAGGTCGCATAGGGCGTACCGGCCATGGCGGCCAGGGTTTCCTTGACTGTGCCGATGTAGTCCTCGGGCAGGTGGCGGCTGTCGGTCCGCGGGTAGGTCAGGGCCTTGTGTTTTTCGTAGAGCGCCTGGGCCAGCCCTAGCGTGTTCTTGGCACTGAAGCCGAAGCGGCCGTTGGCCTCGCGCTGCAAGGAGGTGAGGTCGTAGAGCATCGGGCAGGCCTCGGTCTTGGGCCTGCTGTCCTCTTCCACCGTGCCGTGCTGGCCTAGGCATTTCTTGCGCAGGGCTTCCGCCCGGGCCTTGTCCCACAAGCGGGAGGCAGTGGCATGCTCGTCCTCGGCCTTCTTGAACTTCTCGTCGAACCAGCGACCGCGGTAGGCGCCGGCGAGGCACTGGAATTCGCCTTCGACTTCCCAGTAGTCGCGCGAAACGAAAGCGCGGATGCGGCTCTCGCGTTCGACCATGATGGCGAGCGTCGGCGTCTGCACGCGGCCGACCGGTGTCTTGTAGAAGCCACCCTCCTTGGAATTGAAGGCGGTCATGGCACGCGTACCGTTGATGCCGATCAGCCAGTCGGCTTCCGAGCGGCAGCGCGCGGCGTCGGCCAGCGGCAGCATTTCGGCGTCGGTACGCAGGTGGGCGAAGCCGTCGCGGATCGCGGTGGCTGTCATCGACTGCAGCCAGAGGCGGCGCACGGGCTTCTGCTTGGCGCCCAGTGCGTGCTGTGCGACGTAGCGGAAAATCAGTTCACCCTCGCGCCCCGCGTCACAGGCATTGACCAGGCCCATGACATCCTTGCGCTTGATCAGGCGGGTCAGCAGGCGCAGGCGTTCCTGGGTTCTTTCGATCGGATTCAGCGCGAAATGCGGCGGAATCATCGGCAGGTGGGTGAAACTCCACTTGCCGCGCTTGACGTCGTATTCCTCGGGCACGGCCAGTTCCAGCAGGTGGCCGATGGCCGACGAAAGGACGTAGTCGTCGCTCTCGAAGTAGTCGCCGGTTTTGGTGAAACCGCCCAGCGCCTTGGCAATATCCTGGGCGACAGAAGGTTTCTCGGCGATGATCAGTTGCTTGGTCATTGTTTTTCTTGGAGTTGCGATGGCGATGCAGGGTCGGGAGCGGCGCATCATAAGCGCGCCGCCCGAAAAAACGCAAGCCGGGAATTAATTCAGCAGGATGCGGGTGACGCCTTCTCCGCTGCCGGAGTCCTCCTCCTCGCCGTCCTCGGCGAGCAGTTCTTCGAGGATCAGGGCATCGACTTCGTGGCGGTAGCGCCAGATCACGGCGAGCACGATGACCTTGAGCCGGTCGAGGCTGATTTCCGCGTCGGGCAGGGCCAGGGCGCGCTCGATGATGGCTTCGCGCAGGGGAACATCGACATCGCCATGCTGCTCGAGGAAGGCGATGAAGCCGCGACAGGCGACGGGCAGGCGTTCCTGCTCTTCCTCGTCGTAGATCCTTATGGAGCCGGCCAGCGCCGGACTGTCGCAGCGCCGGGCTTCGTTTCCGGCGAGACCGTCGAGCCAGGACAGCGCGGCGCTGATGTCGTCGCTGCCGAAACCTGCCGCCGACAGCTTCCTGGCCAGCACCTCGGGTTCCGGGCAGGCGTCGGGCAGGTAGTTCTCGAACAGGTAAACCAGTATGTCGATCATGATGTCTGCGGGAAGAAGCGCTTTGTTAATGGAGCCTTTGGTAGAGGCCGCCGGGCAACTGGGCGACGCGGCCGGCGAGTTCCATGGGCAACAGCATGGCAAGAAGGTCGGCGGGCGTCAAGCCGCTGCGCGCGGAAAGCGTGTCCAGGGCGCAGGGAGCATGACCCAGGAAGGCGAGCACTCGCTGTTCATCGCCATTGCCCGCTGCTGAGGCGGGGTCGTCCACGGCACCTGCGGTAGCGGAAGCTTCCCAGCGCAATTCCTCGAGAATGTCCGTGGCCGATTCGACCAGCTTTGCCCCCTGCCGTATCAATTGGTGGCAGCCGCGCGACAGAGAGGAATGGATCGAACCGGGAATGGCAAATACCTCGCGGCCGGATTCCGCCGCCAGCCGGGCGGTGATCAGCGAGCCGCTGCGCAGGGCCGCTTCGACCACCAGGCAGCCCAAGCCGAGTCCGGCGATGATGCGGTTGCGGCGCGGGAAGTTGGACGCCAGTGCCGGGGTGCCCAGCGGGAACTCGCTGAGGACCACGCCTTTCTCCGCAATGGTCCGCGCCAGAGCCTGATTGCGTGCCGGATAGAGGCGGTCGGCCCCGGTGCCGATCACGGCCACCGTCGCCGACGCCGTCGTCAGGGCACCGCGATGGGCAGCGGCATCGATGCCCAGTGCCAGGCCGCTGACGATGGTCAGCCCTGCATCGCCCAGCGCCTGGGCGAAAGCCTCGGCGTCCCGCGCGCCCTGGGGCGTGGCGTTGCGGCTGCCGACCACGGCCAGCATCGGGCGATTCAGCAATGCCGTATCGCCTTTGGCGTAGAGCAGCAGCGGAGGGTCGTCGGCGCTCAGCAGGCTTTGCGGGTAATCGGCATCGGCGAGAGTCAGCAAGCGGTTGCCGGGCTGGGCTGCCCAATCCAGCGCCGCTTCGATGTCGGCCTCGCACTCGTGGTGCAGCAGGCGCTCGGCCAGGGCGGGCTCGACGATGGCGGCAAGCGTTTGCGGGCTGGCTTCGAAAATCGCCTGCGGCAATCCGCAGGCCTTGAGCAGTGCGCGTCGGGCTTCGCCGCCGACTCCCGGGGTCAGCGTCAGGCGCAGCCAGGCAGCGGGTTCGCTGCGATCGCTCATGTTGGCTCGTGGATTCAGCGTCGCGGGCCGGCCGCGGCAACCAGAATCAGGGCGTGTGGACTACGTCGCCGACCACCACGGGAGTGGTCGCGTTCATCACCAGGGCGTAGGACACCCGCTCGAAAACGCGGAAGACGAACATCAGGCCGTTGCGGTTGTCGGGCAACCGGTAGTCGGTGCGGGCGCCCTGGTAGCGATTCGTCACCAGCTGGCCGGCTGCATCGACGGCGAGCACGTGTCCGACTTCCAGGCCGTCGGCCGCGCCGCGATTCAGCGTGACGACGGTTTGCGGGCCACCGAAAGTCACCCCGCCATACATGGCGAGCACCTTGCCGGTGAGCATCTTTGCCGGTGCGCGCGGGATATAGCTCGGCACGTCCTGGCGCGGCGCGGGCAGCAGCTGGTCGTCGCGCTGGATTTCCATTTTCGAGGTGAGCACCAGGAAGCTCGACGGCACGCCGGACCGGGTCAGGCGCGCGGTGCCGAGGAATTCGGCTTCGTAGCCGAGCGTCTCCTTGGTGTCCGGATCGGCAAGCGGCTTGACCGGACGGAACAATTGCCAGATCTTGGGTTCGGAACCGGCCTCGGCGGCGACTTCGGCGGCGCCGGCCGGGCTCGGGGCAAAACGCGCTTCGCCCTGGCGGAACACGCGCAGGAGCCTGTTGGAGGCGGTGACCTCGGTCGCATAGATGGTATCGCCGGCGCCGGCGACGACGCGGTTTTCCTGCAGGGCGACCACGCGCGGCGCGATATCGATGAGGCCGTTATCGTCGATCACCCGTGGCTCGCTGAGGAAGGGCTCGATGTCCTGGGCGGCGATCGACGGAATGCCTTTCCTGAGCGGATCGACATATTCGCGACGCTGCTCGGTGATGGTCTCCAGCTTGAGCTGGGGCTGGGTGCCGCTCCTGTCGAGCGAGATGACCTGGCCCGGATAGATGCGATGGGGGTTGCGGACATCCTCCGCGTTCATCTTCCACAACTCGCCCCAGCGGTAGGGGTCCTTGAGGAATTTCGTGGAGATCCCCCACAGCGAGTCGCCGGGCTTGACCACGTAGCGGTCGGGCGCGCCGTCGGCAAGTTGCAGCGGCGGTGTGCCCTGGGCGACCGCCAGGGACGTTGAAATGCTGATGAGCAGCGCAGATATAATGCGACGCATGGCGTGATCTCCTGGCCGAGTGTCCGTTTGGATGGCTGACCATCCGGGTATCTGCCCGATTCTGCCCGACAATTCCCCC
>CAIZHL010000214.1 GCA_903932755.1 uncultured beta proteobacterium | reverse complement strand
GCCTGGTCTACAGCGTGCTGGCGATGGCCCTGCTCACCGGCAGCGCGGCGCGCGGGGCGGCCACGCTGCTGGCCTTCGGCCTCGGCACCCTGCCCAACCTGATGCTGGCAGGTTTGCTGCTGGCGCGCTTTCGTAGCGTGATCCAGGGACGCGCACTGCGCCTGGGCTCCGGCCTGCTGGTGCTGGGCTTCGGCGTGTATGGCCTGCTCAATGCCGCGACTCTGGGCGGCAAGCTGTGGCAGGGCGTGGTCTGCCACGTCTGAATAGTTCCCGAAGGGACGCAGCGCGCTGGCGCTGGCGGGACGGCGCCGTGCCCTATGGCGTCAGCGCCATGCGGATGATCGGGCAGGGCATGTCCTGTCCACCGCACTCGCAACGCTGCACGAGTTGGCGCAGCGCATCCGCCACCTTGGTTAACTGCTCGATCCTTGTCTCGATGTTGCGTATCTTCTCGCTGGCCAGGCTGCGCGCCAGGCGATGGTCGCGGGTGTCGTTGAGCGTCATCAGTTCGCCGATTTCCTCCAGCGTGAAACCGACGCCCTGGGCGCGCCTGATGAAGTTCAGCCGCTCCAGGTGCTGCGGGTCGTAGCGGCGATAGCCGGAAGTCGCGGGTGGCTCGGCAAGCAGGCCGCGGCGCTGGTAGTAGCGCACGGTTTCGACGCCGACCCCGGCTTCTTTCGCCAGTTTGCCGATCGTGAACGACCGTTCTGGAATTTTCATGGCAAACCCCTTGACTCTGTACCAAGGTACGGAGTTTAGACTTCGCTTCATGAAACTTCCACCCGCGTTGGCGGCCTGAACGGAGTGACCCACTTGAACGCAAGCGCAAGCGAAGAAACGCAGGCTCTCGAATTGCCGTTGGCAGGCATGACCTGTGCCGCCTGTGCGGCAAGAATCGAGAAGCAGTTGAACAAGTTGCCGGGCGTGGCAGCGACGGTGAACTTCGCCACCGAGCGGGCGACCATCCGCTACGCGACTGCCGAAACCACAGCGGCGAAACTGGTCGAGACCGTGCGCAAGACCGGATTCGAAGTGCCGCCGGCCACGCTGGAACTGGCCATCGGCGGCATGACCTGCGCGGCCTGTGCGACGCGCATCGAAAAGCAGTTGAACAAGTTGGAGGGCGTCGAGGCGGCGGTGAATCTGGCCGCCGAGAAGGCCCACATCCGCTACATCCCCGGTTTGGCCGATCCCGAGCGCCTGTTGGCGACCGTAGTCAAGGCCGGCTTCACCGCCAGCATTTCCAGCGGCGACACGCGTGCCGAGGAAAAGGCGCGCAAGCTCGCCGTGTATCACGAGGAACTGCACCGCTTCCGGATTTCCGCCGCACTGACGCTGCCGCTGGTGGCGCAGATGGCCTTCATGTTCGGCTCCGGCGTCCATGACGACGTGCTGCCGCGCTGGCTGCAACTTCTGCTGGCGACGCCGGTGCAGTTCTGGATCGGCTGGCGCTTCTATGTCGGCGGCTTCAACGCGATCCGCGGCGGTGCCGGCAACATGGATGTTCTGGTGGCATTGGGGACGACGATGGCCTGGGGCTACAGCCTGGTCGTCACGCTCTGGAGCCTGCACCACCAGCACGTGTATTTCGAAGCTTCTGCGACGGTCATCACTCTGGTGCTGC
>CAIZHL010000213.1 GCA_903932755.1 uncultured beta proteobacterium | reverse complement strand
GCCAGCACGCGCCGGCAGCCGAGGCGCTTGGCCAGAGAGGCGGCCATGATGTTGTCCTCGTCGTCGTTGGTCAGGGCGAGGAACATGTCCATTTCGTCGATGTTCTCCTGCGCCAGCACGTTTTCATCGGTGGCCTCGCCGTGCAGCACCAGACTATTGTGCAGGCGCGTGGCGACAAGTTCGGCGCGCGCCGGGTCGCGTTCGATCACCTTGACTTCATGGTCGGCTTCCAGGGTCGCCGCCACGCGCGCGCCGATGTTGCCGCCGCCGGCGATCATGATGCGCCTGACCGGTTTCAGCATGCGGCGCAGTTCGCGCATAACGGGGCGGATGTGCTCGGTCGCCGCCAGCACGAACACCTCGTCGCCAGCCTCGATAACCGTGTTGCCCTCGGGATCGACCGACTGGTGTTCGCGGAAGATCGCGGCGATACGGGCGTCGACCCGCTCCGGCAAGTGCTCGCGCATGGCCCTGATCGGCTTGCCGACGAGCAGACCGCCGTCGAAGGCGCGCACGCAGACCAGCGTCACGCGGCCGTCGGCGAATTCGAGCACCTGCAGCGCCTCGGGAAACTCGATCAGGCGCGCGATGTAGTCGGTGATCTCCTGCTCCGGACAAATCGCGTGGGTCACGGCGAAATGCTCGTCGTCGAGCAGGCTCTTGTTGTCAAGGTAGTCGGCCGAGCGCAGGCGGGCGACACGCGTGGTGACGTTGAACACGCTGCGTGCGATCTTGCAGGCCACGAGATTGGTCGAATCCGACTGCGTCACCGCCACCAGCATGTCCGCATCTTCCATTCCGGCACTTTTCAGCACCGAAGGCAGGGCACCGTTGCCGACCAGGGTGCGGACATCGAGGCGGTCGGCGATGTCGCCGAGACTCTCGCGGCTCTGGTCGACGACGGTGATGTCGTTGGCTTCGGAGGCCAGAGCCTCGGCCACCGAGGCGCCGACCTGGCCGGCGCCGAGGATGATGATTCGCATGGTGTCAGGCCTAACGGAGTCCGAGATCTTTCAGCTTGCGGTACAGGTGGGTGCGTTCCAGGCCGGTCTTCTCCGCAAGGCGCGTCATGTTGCCGCCGTCCCTGGCCAGGTGGTATTCAAAATACATGCGCTCGAAGGCCTCGCGCGCCTCGCGCAAGGGCAGCTCGATGACTTCCGGCGCCAGGCCGACCGGCGCCAGGTTCGGCTCGCCGGCCGGCGCCAGCAGTTGCAGCGCCTCGTCTTCGCCGATGTCCTCGCCCAGGCTTGCCAGCGCCAGCGATTTCACCGCGCTCTTGAGCTCGGCGTAACCGCCGCTCCAGGCATGCTGGCGCAGGGCATTGAGCGCAGCGCTGGAAAACAGGCGCAGCGGGATCTCGTCGGTTTCCATCAACTGGGTCAACAGGTGGGCGGCTATGTCCGGCACTTCGTCCTTCAACTCGGCCAGGCCGGGTACGCCCAGCCCCGTTTCGAACAGGCGCAGCAGCCCGGCCTCGTCCCAGCCAAGGGCCTGCAGTTCCGCGCTGCTGTGGGTGGTGGCCGCCACCAGGCGCAAGCCGTAGCGGTCGAGACGCTCGGCGGCGAAGAGCAGGTTCTTCTGCTGCAGGCGGGACAGGCGTGCCAGTTCCTCGCACCACAGCACGCCGCCCGTGGCGAGCTGCAGCATCTCGATGCTTAGCGGATTGGCTTCGTGCGCGAGGTCGATCCAGGGTTTGCCGGCGACCTGCGCCGAGCGCGCCACCAGTTCGACGATGCCGCCCGGCGCCGAACGCAGCAGCAACAGCGGACTCTTGGCCAGCACCTGGTCCAGCCTGCGCTTGAGGTCGCGCAATGGACCGGGGCGGGCGAAGGCGCCCAGCGAGAGGCCGCCGCCGCCGTGGCGGGCGCTGCGTTCGAGCGCCTTCTTCACCGCCGCCAGGAGCTTTTGCATGCCGATCGGCTTTTCCAGGAAATCCAGCGCGCCGATCCGCGTCGCCTCCACCGCGGTATCGATCGTGGCGTGGCCCGACATCATCACCACCGGCATGTTGAGCTGGCCGTTGCCGCCCCATTCCTTCAGCAGCGTTATGCCATCGGTATCGGGCATCCAGATGTCGAGCAGGACCATGTCGGGGCGCCCGGCCTCGCGCGCCGCCCGCGCCGCGGCGGCATTTTCTGCAAGCTGGACATCGTGGCCCTCGTCGCGCAGGATTTCGGAAAGCAGTTCGCGTATCCCGATTTCATCATCCACCACCAGTATTTTCGGCATTTCCCTAAACCCCCTTTGCCCCGCCCTGCTTCGCCAGCGGCAACCAGATGCTGACTTCCCCGCCATGATCGTTGGCGAGTCGAATCTCGCCGCCATGGTCATCGACGATTTTCTTCACGATCGCCAGACCCAGTCCGGTACCCTTCGATTTGGTCGTGACGTAGGGCTCGAAAGCGCGCGCAAGAATCTGCGGCGGGAAACCCGGCCCATTGTCCCTGACCGTCAATCGCACGCGCCCGGCATCCTGCACAATGCTGATGGCGATCCGCGCTGCCTCGACTCCGGCAAGGGCGTCCTGCGCGTTGGTCAGGACATTATGCAGCACCTGACGCAACTGGTTGGCATCGGCCAGCACCGGCGGCGCAAAAGTCGGCGCTGGCGATACGGCGATCATGGCGCGCGATTCCTCGTAAAGCCCCAGTACCTCGCCGAGCAGTGCCGGCAGGTCGACCGGGGCCAGTTGCGGCAGCGGCGTGCGTGCGTAATCGCGAAAATCATTGACCATGTTTTTCATCGCCTCGACCTGATTGACGATGGTCTGCGTCGCGCGGTCGAGCAAGTCGCGCGAAGCGCCCGTCAGCTGGTCGGCCAGCTTCAGCTGCAGGCGCTCGGCGGAGAGCTGGATCGGCGTCAGCGGGTTCTTGATCTCGTGCGCCAGGCGCTGCGCCACTTCGCCCCAGGCGGCCGAGCGCTGCGCGGCGATCAGCCGGGTGATGTCGTCGAACACCACCACGTAGCCGCCTCCGCCGCCGCCCGCCGCCGGCAGAGCGGTGCCGCGCACCAGCAGCGCCTGCGGCATGCCGTCCGGACGCGCGATCTCGAGTTGTTCCTGCCATTCGTCGCCGCGCGCGGCGAAACCACCCAGGATGGCCCCAGCCAGGGTTTCGTGACGCGGCCAGTCCTGCAGGCGAACCTGTTCGAAGCCGCCCAAATCATCGCCGAGAATCGCCTGCGCGCCGCGGTTCGCCGCGCGCAGCCGGAAACGCAAATCGAAGGCCAGTACGCCCGCCGACAGGTTGGCCAGCACCGATTCAAGATAAGCCTGCGCCGCTTCCGTCTCATGCCGATGGTGTTCGGCCTGCGCCCGCGCCTCGCCCAGCTGCTGCGTCATGCTGTTGAAGGAATGGGTCAGCACTCCCAGTTCATCGGAGGCCTCGACCGTGGCGCGCGGCGTGAAATCGCCGGCCGCCACCGCCTGCGTGCCTTCGGCGAGGATCAGCAGCGGGCGCGCCAGGCGCTCGGCGAGGAAAAAAGCCAGGGCGACCGCCGAGAACAGCGCCAGCAGCAGGGCCAGGGTCAGCGTCAGGGTGTAGATGTGCTTGAGGCCTGCGCGCCCGAGTTGCAGCTCCTGATAGTCGCGATGCGCCGCCTCGACGCTTTCCGCGCTCTTCGCGATCGACACCGGTACGGCCAGCGTCAATTGAAGGATGTGTGGCTCGGCATTGAAACCGCTGCCGCTGACGGGTGCCAGTGCCCGCACCATCAGGCCGCCGCCGCCCGGTGCATCGCCGATCTGCGCCAATCCGCGCCCGCCGCGCGCGGCGCGCAACTGGCTGGGCGCCGGCACCGGTGGCAGCAGGCTGCCCATCTCGCCGGAACTGCTGCCCAGCACCTGGCCGGACAGCGTAAACAACGTCGCGGTCTGGGCGCCGGCCTGCTCGCGCATCCGGTTCAGGCGGCTCGGACTGACGAAGCCGCCGTCGCCCAGTTCCAGGGCCGCATCGCGGGTCTTTGCCAGCAAATCGGCCTGCAAGCTATCGAGCACGCTGCGGCCAAGGTTGAGGCCGCCTTCCAGCGCCGTATCGACGCGCACATCGAACCATGAGTCGATGCTCTTTACCGCGAATTGCATCGACACGCCGTATACCAGCGCGCCGGGCAGCACCGCCATCAACGACAGCATCAGCAGCAAACGCGATTTGAGGCGCGAACCGAATACGCCGCCCTTGAAGTCGCGCCGCAGGCGCCGCAACTGCAGTGCTACCAGTACCAGCAGCGCGGCGGCGGCAAAGCCGTTGATCGCCAGCAGCCAGGTGTAGTTCGCCGCGAACAGCGCCGTATTGGCCGAAGCCGACGCCAGCAGGAACAGCAGGATTGCGCCAAGCGCGGCGATAACCGCCAGCGCAACCCTCATTGCACCACCACCGGCGCCGTGAACTGCCAGCGCAGCACTTTGGTTTCGACCTGAAGGTCGCGATCCATGATGGCATCGACCTGGAAGGGTTTGGGCAGCTGGCTGCGGTCGAGAGCGAGACGCACCGCCGCCTCGTAGGACTCGCCGTTCTTGAGCGCATCCTTGTCCAGCACCGGCAGCGCCGCGATGCGGCCGACCACGCGCATCGCCTCCGCCAGGCTGCCGAAATTCTGGTGCAGGTTGCCGGTGGTCAGGCGATATTGCCGCGTCAGGCTGCTGTAGGCCAGGCGATAGCCCAGGCTGCGTGTCGTGATGTGCTCGTTGACCCAGTACTTGCGGCTGCGCTCAAGCACGAATTCGAGATTGAAGTAGAGCGGCACGCCGCGCGCCACGGCGTCTTCCAGCCGGTTGCCGAGATCCACCTTGAATTCGGCGGAGAGCGTGTAGCCGTCCTCACCGGGTGTCAGCGCCGCACGCTGCGGCTCTATGTCGCCGGCCCGGGCGCAGGTCGCCGCGAGCAGCAGCACAAGCAGCAGCCCGGCTTCAAGCCTTTTGCAGCAGCGCGTAATAAAAGCCGTCATGTTCGGCGTCGGGCAAAGGTTGCGGTTGTGCGTCGGCAAGGATCACCGGCAGATGCCGGGCATCGGCATGGCGGCCGACGAAGGCTTCCACCTGGGCGCCATTCTCCTGCGCGAAGACCGAGCAGGTGGCATAAACCATTTTGCCACCGGGGGCGAGAGTGCGCCACAAGGCATCGACAATGGCCGCTTGCGTTGTTGCAAAACCGGCAATGTCCGACGCGCGCCGCAGCCATTTCGCATCGGGGTGGCGGCGTACCACGCCGGACGCGGAACAGGGCACGTCGGCCAGTATGCGGTCGTAGTAGCGGCCGTCCCACCAGGCACCGACGTCGCGCGCATCGCCCACCTTCACCGTGGCCGCCAGACCGAGCCGCTTCAGGTTGTTGGTGATGCGCGCCGCGCGCGGCGTATCGGCATCAAGCGCGGTCAATTCGATCGCCGCGCTTTCCAGCAGGTGCGCCGCCTTGCCGCCGGGCGCGGCGCAGGCATCCAGCACGCGCATGCCGTCCTGCGCGTCGAGCAGGCCCGCCGCGGCCTGTGCGCCCCAGTCCTGCACCGAACACAGGCCGTCGGCAAAGCCCGGGATGCGCTCCACAGGCAGCGGCTTATCGATCAGGATCGCCGTCTCGTCGAGAGCGCGCGCCGCGATGCCTGCAGCGGCAAGCTGATTCAAGAAGTCGGCGCTGGTGACACGCCGCCGATTGACGCGCAGGCACAGCGGCGGATGGCTGTTGCCGGCGGCGAGGATGGATTGCCAATGCGCCGGATGGTCCTGCTGCAGGCGTGCGATCCACCATGCCGGATGCTGCCAGCGCGCCACCGGGTCGGCATCGGCCAGCGCCAGCAGTTCTTCGCGCCGCCGCAGGAAATTGCGCAGTACGCCGTTGACCATGCCCTTGAACTGGCCCCGCGCCAGGCGCGCCGCCGCGGCCACCGCCTGATCCACCGTGGTATGCGCCTCCTGCGGCCGCGCTTCAAGGCGCATCAGCGCAGCCAGCAACAGGCCGCGCGCACTTGCATCTTTCAGCGGGCGTTCCAGCAACCGGCCGAGCAGAAAATCGCCGCGACCGAAGGCGCGCAAGGTCGGATAGGCGAGATCCATGGTCGCCGCACGCAGCGGCGCGGGAAGTGCGGCGCGGGCCAGGGCGACATCGAAATTGCGGCCGGCAAGGACTTCGGCGATCAGGCCGGCTGCCACATGCAGGGACTCTGCGAGGGGGGGGAGCATCATCGGCGAAGAATAGCAGCCTGCGGAACGAGGGCCGCCGGCGATCTCTCAGTCCGGCTGCAAGGGCGTGCCATGCAAAAAGTCGGCGGCGGTGACACGGCGGCCGCCGGGCTTTTGCAGCTCGGTGAGGCGCAGCGCGCCTTCGCCGCAGGCGACGACGATGCCCGCGGTGTCGGCCGCCAGCAGCTGGCCAGGCCGGCCGCCGGCAGCGACCGCATCGCCGCGCCAGGCCTTGACCTCCGTGCCGGCGAGCGTGACGACCGCGCCGGGAAAGGGGTTGAAGGCGCGCAGCTTGCGCGCCAACACGGCGGCCGGCTGGGTCCAGTCGAGCCGGGCCTCGGCCTTGTCGATCTTGCTGGCGTAGGTGACGCCGGCCTCGGGCTGCACCACGGGAAGCAGCTCATCGAAACGCGCCAGGGCGTCGACCACGAGTTTGCCGCCCAGTGCGGCAAGGCGGTCGTGCAAGCTGCCGGTACTGTCCTGCGGATCGATGGCCATGGCCTCGGCCAGCAGCATGGGGCCGCTGTCGAGTCCGGCTTCCACCTGCATGATGGTGATGCCGGTCTGCGCGTCGCCCGCCTCGATCGCGCGATGGATCGGCGCCGCGCCGCGCCAGCGCGGCAGCAGCGAAGCATGGATGTTGATGCAGCCGCGCGGCGGCAGGTCGAGCACGGCCTGCGGCAGGATCAGGCCGTAGGCGGCCACCACCATCAGTTCGGCGCCGCCCTCGACGCAGGCGGCGCGGATCGGCTCGTGCGTCGCCGGATCCTTGAGCCGCTCGGGCTGGGACACCGGAATGGCGTGCGCCAGGTCGTCTTTCTTTTCGGCGGAGGCCTGCAGCACCATGCCGCGCCCGGCCGGGCG
>CAIZHL010000212.1 GCA_903932755.1 uncultured beta proteobacterium | reverse complement strand
CGCCGAGATCGAGCCGGACGCGGCGCTGGGCAACGGCGGCCTCGGCCGGCTGGCGGCCTGCTTCCTCGATTCGATGGCGACCATGGGCGTCGCCGGCTACGGCTACGGCATACGCTACGAATACGGCATGTTCAACCAGGGCATCGAGGAGGGCCAGCAGGTCGAGCATCCCGACAACTGGCTGCGCTACGGCAACCCCTGGGAATTCCCGCGTCCCGAAGTCCTCTACCAGGTCAAGTTCCACGGCCGCGTCGTCGAGTTCGCCGACGAGCACGGCAAGAAGAGCTACCAGTGGGTCGAGACCGACGACGTCATGGCCATGGCCTATGACTACCCGATCCCCGGCTACGACACCGGCACCGTTAACAACATGCGCCTGTGGGCGGCCAAGGCCAGCCGCGATTTCGACCTCAAGTACTTCAACGAGGGCAACTACATCGCCGCCGTCGAGGACAAGAACGATTCCGAGAACCTGTCCAAGGTGCTCTACCCCGACGACACCACCGAGATGGGGCGCGAACTTCGCCTGAAGCAGCAGTATTTCTTCGTCAGCGCCTCGCTGCAGGACATGCTCTACCGCTTCGCCAAGTCGGGCGTCGCGCTGGACAACCTGCCGGACAAGGTGGCGATCCAGTTGAACGACACCCATCCCTCGATCGCGGTGGCCGAGCTGATGCGCATCCTGATCGACCTGCACCACATGGACTGGCCGCGCGCCTGGGACATCGTCACGCGCACCTTCGCCTACACCAACCACACCCTGATGTCCGAGGCGCTGGAAACCTGGCCCGTGCGCCTGTTCGAGCGCGTGCTGCCGCGCCACCTGCAGATCATCTACGACATCAACCACCGCTTCCTCAGGGACGTGATGCACACCTACCCCGGCGACCCCGGGCTGTGGCAGCGCATGTCGCTGATCGACGAAAGCGCCGGCCGCCGCATCCGCATGGCGCATCTCGCCATCGTCGGCAGCCACAAGGTCAACGGCGTCGCCGCGATCCACACCCGGCTGATGAAGGAAACCATCTTTGCCGATTTCCACCGCCTGTGGCCGGACAAGATCGTCAACATGACCAACGGCGTCACGCCGCGGCGCTGGCTCAACCAGGCCAACCCGGCGTTGGCGAGGCTGATCACGCAGCACATCGGCCGCGACTGGCTCAAGGACCTCGACCAGTTGCGGCGGCTGGCCCCGCTGGCCGACGACGCCGGCTTTCGCGAGGCCTTCGTCCGCGTCAAGCGCGACAACAAGCTGCGTCTGGCGCAGGTCATCGCGCAGCGGCTGGCCATCAAGGTCGACCCCGCCTCGATCTTCGACGTGCAGATCAAGCGCATCCACGAATACAAGCGGCAACTGCTCAATGTCCTGCACGTCATCACGCTCTACAACCGCCTGCGCGCGGGGGGCGATGCGCCGCCGCGCACGGTGGTCTTCGGCGGCAAGGCCGCGCCCGGCTACCGCATGGCCAAGCTGATCATCCGCCTGATCAACGACGTCGCCGACATCGTGAACAACGACCCGCAGGTGAAGGACCGGCTCAAGGTCGTCTTCATCCCCAACTACGACGTCTCGAATGCCGAGATCATCATCCCCGCCGCCGACCTCTCCGAGCAGATTTCGACGGCCGGCACCGAGGCCTCAGGCACCGGCAACATGAAGCTGGCGCTGAACGGCGCACTGACCATCGGCACCCTGGATGGCGCCAACGTCGAGATCCGCAACGAGGTCGGGCCGGAAAACATTTTCATCTTCGGCCTCACCACCGACGAGGTGGCGGAACTTCGCGGCAAAGGCTACAACCCATGGCTCTATTACGAAAGCAACCACGAGCTGAAGCAGGCGCTGGACATGATCCGCGACGGCTTCTTCGCGCCCGAGGAGCGCGAGCGCTACAAGCCCGTCTTCGACAACCTCACCGCGAATGGCGATCACTACCTGCTGCTGGCCGACTATGCCTCCTACATCGCCTGCCAGGAACAGGTCGGCGCGCTTTACCGCGAGCCGGAAAGCTGGGCGCGCAAGGCCATACTCAATGTCGCCGGCATGGGCCAGTTCTCCTCCGACCGCACCATCGGCCAGTACGCGAAGACGATCTGGAACGTGGAGGCGAAACCGCGGGCGGTGGGCTAGGCCGTGGAGCAGTCGGCGCCGGGCGGCGCGGGTGCCGCAGAGCACCGCTTCGCGCCGTGGCTGCCTCAGGACGTCGGGGTGACGCCGGCCTGCTTTCCCAGTAGGTACTCGCTGATTTTGACGTCATGGTTCAGCACGTGGTCCACGATCCAGTGCCTGACAAGACCCAAGGCATCTTCCCGCGAACAGTACTTGCCGGCCATCAGGTCGAGATTGAGGCGGGCGTACTGCTCGATGATTTCCGTATGCGCCTGGATATGCGCCAGCACGAGTTCCGGCGGCATGCCGCAGCTGCGGAGGATCTCCTCCTCGCTGTCAAAATGCGCGTTGATCTGGTGCCCCAGCCGGCTGAGAACCTCCGAAAACGTGTCGCCGCCCGGGTGCGCCTCCTTATGCGAATTAAGGCGGTCCAGTTGCTTGACCAGCGCGACATGATCGCGGTCAATCGGGGGCAGGCCGATTCGGATCGCGAATTCGAGAGGCTGGTTCCTGACGGTGGCTCTGCGTTCCAAGATTGGGTTCCGGATAAGTGTGGTTGCGGGTGCCGAGCAAGCAGTATATAAGCTCAGTGATCTGGGGTCAGCATGATTTTGCTTTCGATCATTTGGGAACTTGGGCGATCATGCCCAAAAGAGAACAAAATGAACAAAAGGCGTCAGCATGATTTGGCATTTCAGACCATCTG
>CAIZHL010000211.1 GCA_903932755.1 uncultured beta proteobacterium | reverse complement strand
GCCGCCTACGGCTCGGCCGGCGAGCGCTGCATGGCGATCTCGGTGGCGGTGGCGGTCGGCAGTTGCGCCGACGAACTGGTGTTGCGCGTGCTCGAACGCGCCAGGAAACTAAAAGTCGGCGCCGGCGACACGCCGAAAACGGACATGGGGCCGCTGGTGACCGGCGCGCACCGTGACAAGGTGGCCGGCTACATCGCCGCCGGCGTTGCAGAAGGGGCAAAACTGGTGCTCGACGGCCGCCAGGGGCTGACCGGCGAACTGGCCGCGGGTTTCTTCATCAATCCGACCCTGTTCGACAACGTCACCACCGAAATGAGCATCTACCGCGACGAGATCTTCGGCCCGGTGCTGTGCGTGGTGCGCGTGCCGACCTTCGCCGCGGCGGTGGACCTGATCAACCGCAACAGCTTCGCCAACGGCGTCGCCTGCTTCACGCGCGACGGCGGCACGGCACAGGCCTTTGTCAGGAAGATCGAAGTCGGCATGGTCGGCATCAACGTGCCGATCCCGGTGCCCATGGCCTGGCATTCCTTCGGCGGCTGGAAAGCCAGCCTGTTCGGCGACCACCACATCTATGGCGAGGAAGGCGTGCGTTTCTACAGCCGCTACAAGAGCATCATGCAGCGCTGGCCCGGTTCCGAACACAAGGGACCCGAGTTCTCGATGCCGGTGAACGAGTGACCGGGGCCAGGGATTTCGGCGAGTTCGATTACGTCATCGCCGGCGGCGGCACGGCCGGCTGCGTGCTTGCCAACCGCCTCTCGGCCGATCCGGACGTCACGGTGCTGCTGCTGGAAGCCGGCGGCAAGGATGACTGGATCTGGATCCACATCCCGATCGGCTACCTGAAATGCATCAACAACCCGCGCACCGACTGGTGCTACAAGACCGAGGCCGAGCCGGGCCTGAACGGCCGCTCGATCATCTACGCCCGCGGCAAGGTGCTGGGCGGCTGTTCGTCGATCAACGGCATGCTCTACCTGCGCGGCCAGGTGCGCGACTACGACGAGTGGGCGCAGATCACCGGCGATTCGCGCTGGAATTGGGAGTCCGTGCTGCCCGTGTTCAAGCAGAGCGAGGACTACTGGGGCGGCGCCGATGAAATGCACGGCGACAAGGGCGAATGGCGCGTCGAAAAGCAACGCCTGCACTGGGACATCCTCGACCGCTACACGCAGGCGGCGCAGGAAGCCGGCATCCCCTTCAAGCAGGACTACAACCGCGGCGACAATTTCGGCATCGGCCACTTCGAGGTGAACCAGAAGAAGGGCGTGCGCTGGAATGCCTCGAAAGCCATGCTGCGCCCGGTGCTGCACCGGCCCAACCTGAAGGTGGTCACCGGCGCGCTGATCGACAAGCTGGTCATGGAGGGCAAGGAGGCGCGCGGCGTCGAGTTCAGCCTCGAAGGTGTGCCGCACAAGGTCACTGCGCGCATCGAAACCCTTCTAACCGCCGGCGCCATCGGCTCGCCGACCATCCTGCAGCGTTCCGGCATCGGCCCCGGCCACGTGTTGCAGAACCGAGGCGTACCGCTACTGCATGAGCTGCCCGGCGTCGGCGGCAACCTGCAGGACCACCTGCAGTTGCGCATGATCTTCAAGGT
>CAIZHL010000210.1 GCA_903932755.1 uncultured beta proteobacterium | reverse complement strand
GCACTGCGGCGTGCCGGTGCAGATCACGTCGCCGGGCAGCAGCGTCATGAAGCGCGAAACGTAGCTGACGATTTCGGCGCAGGAAAAGATCATGTCGGCGGTAGTCGAGTCCTGCATGCGTTCGCCATTGACGTCCAGCCACAGGCGCAGGGCCTGCGGGTCGGCGACCTCGTCCTTCGTCACCAGCCAGGGGCCGATGGGACCGAAGCTGTCGCAGCCTTTGCCCTTGTCCCACTGGCCGCCGCGTTCGAGCTGGAAGGCGCGCTCGGAGACGTCGTGGAACACGCAGTAGCCGGCAAGGTGATCGAGCGCCTTGACCTCGCTGACCCGGCGCGTCTCGCGGCCGATGACCAGCCCCAGTTCGACTTCCCAGTCGAGCTTGGTGCTGTCGACCGGCTTCAGGATCGGGTCATTGGGGCCGGTAATGCAGGTGGTGGCCTTCATGAACATCACCGGTTCGGCGGGGATGGGCATCTTAGCTTCGAGGGCATGGGCGCGATAGTTGAGGCCGATGCCGACGATCTTGGAAATGCCGGTGAAGGGTACGCCGTAGCGCGGCTCGCCGCGCACCAGCGGCAGCGTGGCGGGGTTCAGCGCGCGCAAGCGCTTTTGCCCGGCGGCGGATATCTCGTTCCAGCCGATCCCGGCGACATGGGCGGAGAGGTCGCGCAGCGTGCCGTCGGCGGCGATCAGGCCGGGCTTTTCGCGGCCGCTGGGGCCGAAGCGGACGAGTTTCATGGCGTTACCTTTCGAATGATGTTTCAGGGTGCGGACTTCTGCTTCTTGCCGCGCCAGATGGCGTCCGGCTGCTGCTCAAGGGTTTCCGCCAGCAGGCGCAGCGCGTCGGCGGCGCGGGCGATTTCCTTGAGCGCGGCATTGACGTTGTCTACCGTGGGCGATTCCTGTTCGGTCAGCTTGCGTACCGCGGTTGCGGCCCTGGCCAGTTCTTCGCTGGCCTGCGTCATGCCGGCGACCATGCGCGAATCGGCGCGCGCCAGGTCGGCGACGCGATCGGCCGCGGTATCGAGCTTGGCCAGCGCCGCCTGCGCCGCCAGCAGCGCCTTGTTCATTTCGGCCAGGTTGTCGCGCACGTCCTTGAGGATCGGACCGCCCTGCGCATCGAAGCGCCGGGCGAGCGATTCGAGGTGGCGCATCGTCGCATCGAGGCGCCGCGGCAGATCCTGTGTCGCCTGCGCCGACATCAGTTTGCTGACTGCACCGCTGATGGCCGCTACGTCGGCGAGGAACTGGTCCATCGGGAAGCCCTCGAGTTTGCTGGTCAACTCCTGCACCGCGGTGCGGATGGTCGGGATCTCGCTGAGTTCGGGATCGAGCGCGGCGAAGATTGCCGGTTTGTCCGGATGGAAATCGAGGTCGACATACAGTTGCCCGGTGAGCAGGCTCTGCAGCCGCAGCCGTCCACGCAGGCCGCGGTCGACCAGTTGGCGGACCGTGGCGCGGTCGCGCAGATCGACATCTGCTCCGCCGTGGGTGCGTACCACGTGGGGCAGCACTTCGATCATGACCGGCACCAGGAATCGATTGCTGTGGGCATCGAGTCCGAGCTGGATCTGCTTGACCGTGCCGACCTTGACGCCGAGGAAGACCACCGGCGCGCCGACCTGCAGGCCCTGCGCCGCACCGGCGAAATACAGCACGTGCTGCCGCCGCTCGCCGAACCAGCTGCCGCCGGCCAGCAGCAGCGTGGCGGCGATCGCCAGCGCGAGCGCACCGAGGACGAAGGCGCCGATCAGGGTGGGGTTGGCTTTTCTGCTCATGCCGCCTCCGCAGGGCCGTCCCGAGGAGGCGGCGAGGCATCATCATGGACGCCGCGCAGCGGCTGAACCTCCGTCACATCTTCCCGCGGGGAAGGGGCCGGGGGATGGGCCGCTATGCCTCCTCCTCTGGTGAGGAAGTGGCGCACCTTGGGGTGGCCGTACTTCAATGCATCCTGCGGATGGCCGGTGGCGATCATGGTGCGGCTTTCGGAATCGAGATAGATGGAATTGTTACCGATGCTGAGGATGCTGGCCAGTTCATGCGTGACGACGACGATGGTGGTGCCGAGGCTGTCGCGCAGTTCCATGATCAGTTCGTCAAGGCGCCGCGCCGTCAGCGGATCGAGGCCTGAGGACGGCTCGTCGATGACCAGGATGTCAGGATCGAGCGCCATCGCGCGCGCCAGTCCGGCGCGTTTCTTCATGCCGCCGCTCAACTCGGCCGGGTACAGGTCTTCACAGCCGGCGAGGCCGACCAACGCCAGTTTGAAGGCGACGATCTCGTCCACCCGGGCCGGCGGCAGGCCGGTGTATTCGGCAATCGGCAGCGCGACGTTCTCGGCGAGTGTCAGGGAGCTCCACAGCGCGCCGCCCTGGAACAGGATGCCGAGCCGGCGCTTGAGCGCTTGCTGCGTCTCGGGCCCGGCATTCCAGAAGTCCTCGCCGCTATAGAGCACCGTGCCCGCCGCGGGCCGCTGCAGCCCGACCAGGGCACGCATCAGCGTGGTCTTGCCGCAGCCGTTGCCGCCCATGACGACGAAGATGTCGCCCTTGTTCACCGTGAAATCGAGGCCGCTCTGCACGACGAAATCGCCATAAGCCATGGATAGATCGCGTACCTCGATGTGGGCCGGGGCGCTCATGGCTTCAGATTCCCAACTGGTAATAGACGATGGTCATGATCGATGCCGCGATCGTGATCAGCAGGATGGCGGTAACCACGGCCGAGGTCGCGGCATGGCCGACCGCCTCGGCGCTGCGTCCGCATTGCATGCCGCGCAGGCAGCCGGCGAAGGCGATCATCGCGCCATACACCGTACCCTTCGACAGGCCGACGGCGAACTGCTTGAATTCCAGCGCGCGCAAGGTCTCGGTGTAGTACTCGAAGACGCCGATGTCGAAGATGGTGACCGAGACCAGAAGTCCCGCCAGCATGCCGATGAAGCCCGAGTACAGCGTGAGCAACGGCACCATCAGCATCAGCGCCAGCATGCGCGGCAGCACCAGGAAGTCGATGGCCGAGATGCCGAGCACCTTGTAGGCGTCGATTTCCTCGTTGACCTGCATGGTGCCGAGCTGGGCGGCAAAGGCGGCGCCGGTGCGGCCGGCGATGATGATGCCGGTCATCAAGGCGCCGACCTCGCGCACCATGCCGATGGCTACCAGGTCGGCGATGAATATCTGCGCCCCGACCAGCTTCAGCTGATCGGCGCCGAGGTAGGCGAGGATCAGCCCGACGAGGAAGCTGATCACCGAGACGATGGGCAGGGCGCGCGGTCCGACTTCTTCGATTTCCAGCCACAGGTCGCGGGCGCGAAAACGGGCGCGACCGGACAACAGGCGCAGCAGCGACAGCACCACCTCGCCGAGAAAGCCTAGCATCTGCGGCGCGCCACGAATGAATTCCAGCGTTGCCTCGCCGACCTGCGCAAACGGTCCCTGCGGACCGGCAGGACGCACGGCCAGCTTTTGCTCCGGCACGGCCGATGCCATCGCCAGCAGGCGCTGCGCGCCCGGCGGCAGCCCGCTGCCATCGACCGCGATGCCGCAATCCGCACAGGACTTGTTGATGGCGACGACGAAGGTCAACAGGCCGGAATCCCAGTCGCTGAGGGCACTTGTGTCGAATCCGAGGCGGCGCACGGGTGCCGCCAATCGGCTTTTCAAGGTGGCGGCAGAGGGCAGGTCCTGGTCGGTGCGCCAGCGTCCGCCGAGAACAATGAACAGGGCCTCGGGGTCGTCGTTCCCGCCCGGCCGCAGGTCAAGCTGCCACGCTGGCGCAACGCGCATGGCCGATCCTTCGGGCCCTACTTCTTGCCGAATCCGCCGAGCAGGGCCGCCACCGGTCTTTGCGGACGGCTGGGGGCCGGCTTCTCGGCCGCCACTTCGCTGCCGGCGGTGTTGCTGACGTAGGGCTTGGTCGGGTCGAAGTCGAGCTTGGGCAGGCGCGGGTCAAGGCGCGGTACGTGGGCGACGGGGCTGGGCAACTCGCGTCCGGCGGGGGTGGGCAGCGCCCGGCCGGCCGGGCGGCTGCCGTCCAGCGTCAGCGAGCGATCGTGCTCGCGCGCCTTCTCGCGGGCCCGTTCGAGGTGTTCGCGCTTGTGGCCGCGATTGCTCGGTGCACGCTCGGGCGGCGCGGAGGTCAGCTCGGCAAAGCCGGTGATTTCGACGCGCTCGATCTTGCGCTTGATCAGCTTTTCGATGTCGGTCAGGCGCTGCGCTTCTTCGGGCGCGAACAGCGAGGTGGCGTCGCCGTGCTTGCCGGCGCGGCCGGTGCGGCCGATGCGGTGGATGTAGTCTTCGGCCGTGTGCGGCAGTTCGTAGTTGATGACGTGCGGCAGGTCGTCGATATCCAGGCCGCGCGCGGCGACGTCGGTGGCGACCAGGACGCGGATCTTGCCGGACTTGAAGGCTTCGAGCGCTTCGGTGCGCTGCTGCTGGCTCTTGTCGCCGTGAATCGCATCGGCGGCGATGCCCTGGCGTTCGAGATAGACGGCGAGGCGGCTGGCGCCGAATTTGGTGCCGACGAAAACCAGCACCTGTTCCGAACTGTCGGCGGCGACCTGGTGCGTCAGCAGAAGCACCAGCAGGCTGCGCTTGAGGTCGGAAGCTACGGGATAGACGCGGTGGGTGACGGTCTCGGTCACCATGTTGCGGCGCGCGACTTCGATCAGTTGCGGCGCCTTCAGCATGCTGTCGGCGAGGTTCTTGATCTCGTTGGAGAAGGTGGCCGAGAACAGCAGGCTCTGCCGCTCTTTCGGCAGCATGGCGAGGATGCGCT
>CAIZHL010000209.1 GCA_903932755.1 uncultured beta proteobacterium | reverse complement strand
TGCTCGGGGCGAGCACGGTATTTCAAGGACAGGACAGCTTGCCACGCTCGTGGCGCAAGTCGTCCGCACGCGGGAACCGGGTCAGCATCCGGCGACGCGGACTTTTCAGGCTCTACGGATTCACGTCAATCGGGAGCTTGAGGAACTGTCGTTAGTCTTGCCGCGGGCCCTCGAACGACTGGTGGCGGGAGGACGCCTGGCCGTGATCTGCTTTCATTCCCTGGAAGATCGCATCGTCAAGCGCTTCATGCGCGATGCGGCCCATCCGCCGCAACCGCCCAAGCGCGTGCCGGTGCGCGCGGTCGACCTGCCGCAGCCGGTGATGACCCTGGTGGGCAAGGCCATGTTTCCCTCGGATGTCGAAATCGCCGCCAACCCGCGCTGCCGCAGCGCGGTGCTGCGCGTGGCGCAGAAGGTAGGCCCTGCCGCCGGGCCGTCCCAAGGCATGGCCATTCAAGAACCCGGAGCCGCGAAGCGGCGAACCACCGTCACCCCCGCCGACGGGCGGGGGCCGAAGAGTGGGAGCCACTAATTGGCCCGCCTCAATCTTGTCCTGGCCCTCGTGCTGCTCGCCTGCGCCCTGTCGGTGGTCAGCGCCAACCATCGCGCGCGCAAGCTGTTTACCGAATTGGAGGCGGGACAAAAGCGCATGCGCGACCTGGATGTTGAATGGGGGCAGTTGCAGCTCGAGCAAAGCACCCTTGCCGCCCATGTCCGCGTGGCGACGGTGGCGCGCGAAAAGCTGGGCATGAAGCCGCCGGCGCCCGGCCAGATCATTTCCGTCGACGCGCTGCCGGGGAAATGAAGCGGTGAGCAGATCCATCAAGTTCAGCAAAAGTCCGCTGCTGTCGCAGCGCCTGCCGCCCTGGCGGCAGCGCCTGGTGCTGGTGCTGCTGCTCGGTGGCTTCCTCACGCTGATCGGGCGCTCGCTCTATCTGCAGGCCTTCAACAACGAATTCCTCGGCGACAAGGGGCGCGCCCGCTTCGAGCGGGTGATCGACATTTCCGCCACCCGCGGCCGCATTACCGACCGCCATGGCGACGTGCTGGCGGTTTCGACGCCGGTGCGCTCGATCTGGGCGATTCCCGAAGATGTCGAACTGGCGCCGGCACAGGCGCGCAGCCTGGCGGCTTTGCTCGAGATCGACGTGCGCGAGATAAACCGCAAGCTGGCCACGGAGCGCGACTTCGTTTACGTCAAGCGCCAGTTGCCGCCCGACGTCGCGGAGCGGGTGACGGCGCTGAAACTTCCCGGCATCCACCAGAAGAACGAGTACCGGCGCTACTACCCGTCGGGCGAGGTCATGGCGCACATGGTCGGCTTCACCGGTGTCGAGGACTCCGGCCAGGAAGGCATCGAGCTGGCTTTCGACAGCCAGTTGGCGGGCAAGCCCGGAAGCCGGCGCGTGATCAAGGACAGGCGCGGCAACGTCGTCGAGGATGTCGAAAGCATACGTCCGCCGCAGGAAGGCAGGGAGATCGTGCTGGCGATCGATTCCAAGATCCAGTACCTCGCCTACAGCCACCTCAAGCAGGCGCTGCAGGAGCATCGCGCCAAGGCCGGCGGCGTGGTGGTGCTCGACGCGCGCAGCGGCGAAGTGCTGGCCTTGGCCAACCTGCCGACCTACAACCCGAACAACCGCAGCAAGCTGGTCGGCGCGCAGCTGCGCAACCGCGCGCTGACCGACAGCTTCGAGCCCGGCTCGACGCTCAAGCCCTTCACTGCCGCACTGGCGCTGGAAACGGGCAAGGTGCGCGTCGATACGCCGATCCAGACCGCGCCGGGAAAAATGACCATCGGCTCGGCGACTATTTCGGATGCCCATGCCCACGGCGTGCTGACCGTGGCGCAGGTGATCCAGAAGTCCTCCAACATCGGCTCGGCCAAGCTGGCCCTGTCGATGAAGCCGGAAGAGATGTGGACCATGTTTGACAGCCTCGGCTTCGGCGCACCGCTGAAGCTCGGATTCCCCGGCGAGGTCGGCGGCCGCCTGCGCCCGGCGAAGACCTGGCGTCCGATCGAGCAGGCCACCATGGCCTATGGACACGGCATCTCGGTGACGCTGATCCAGCTTGCCCGCGCCTACCAGGTGTTTGCCCGCGACGGCGACCTGGTGCCGCTTTCGCTGGCGCGCCTGGATGCACCGCCGCTCGCCGGCAAGCGGATATTCTCGGTTCAGACTGCGCGCGAAGTCCGCACCATGCTGGAAATGGCCGTGCAGCCGGGCGGTACCGCGCCCAAGGCGCAGATTCCCGGCTATCGCGTGGCGGGAAAAACCGGCACGGCGCACAAGCTGGAAGGCGGCGCCTACGCCAACAAGTATGTTGCGTCCTTCGTCGGCTTTGCACCTGCTTCCGAGCCGCGCCTGATCATCGCCGTGATGATCGACGAACCCTCGAATGGCAAACACTATGGCGGCGACGTCGCGGCGCCGGTGTTCGCCCAGGTCATGGCCGGCAGCCTGCGCACGCTGGGCGTGGCGCCGGATGCGCCACAGAAGCCGCTGGTGCTGACCAGCGCCGAGCCGGCCCGGGAAGAGATGTGAATACAATTTCCAGCCTTCCCCCCAGCCCCGTTCCCGAGGAAGGGGGTGACTGCGGCTCGCTGCTGCGCTCGCAGTCGTTGGACTGCGCCTCCTTGGGGCGGCCCGGCGAAGGCGCAATGGCGATACTCGAACAACTTGCGAGCATGGGGGTCAATCCCACCCGCATCACCGCAGACTCGCGCCGCGTTCAGCCCGGCGATGTCTTCGTCGCCTTCCCCGGCGCTCGCGTCGACGGCCGCGATTTCATCGCGCAGGCGGTGGCCAGGGGCGCCGCGGCGGTGATCGCGGAAGAGGGAAGAAAACTCGGCGCTGGCGATACGGCGATTGTCGAGGTAGCGGGGCTGGCAGCGCTCTCCGGCGAGGTAGCCCACCTGGTTTACGGCCGTCCATCGGAGCATCTCTGGCTGGCCGGCATCACCGGCACCAACGGCAAGACCTCGGTGTCGCAGTGGATCGCGCAGGCGATGAACTTCCTCCGGCACCGGTGTGCGGTGATCGGCACGCTGGGCAACGGCTTCCTCGATGCACTCGACGAAAGCCCGAACACCACGCCGGATGCGATCACGCTGCATGCGGCGCTTGCCGGATTCATCGCGCAGGGCGCAGAGGCCTGCGCCATGGAGGTTTCGTCGATCGGCCTTGACCAGGGCCGGGCCAACGGCGCCGCCTTCGATGTCGCCGTGTTCACCAACCTGACGCGCGACCACCTCGAATACCACGGCACGATGGAGGCTTACGCCGCGGCCAAGGAGCGCCTGTTCTTTGCGCCCGGCCTTGCCGCGGCAGTGCTCAACCTCGACGATCCGTTCGGCGTGGCGCTCGCCAAAAAACTAAAGGGCCGCTTGCATACAATCGGCTATACGCTGGGCGCGGCGGACGACTCCGGCGTGGATGAGATTCTGCGCGCCGGGCACCTCGGCATGGATGCCGCCGGCATCGAATTCGACCTGCGCGGCGTGCAGTTCGCAGCGCCCGTGGTGGGCCGCTTCAATGCCTCCAACCTGCTCGCCGTGATCGGCGCGCTGCTGGCGCGCGGCGAGCGCCTGGAGGACATTTCGCCCGCCTTGCGCGCCATCCGGCCGCCGCCGGGGCGCATGCAGGCGCTGGGCGGCAAAGATCAACCTCTGGTCGTGGTCGATTATGCCCACACCCCGGATGCGCTGGAAAAGGCCCTCGGCGTCCTGCGCGAAACCGCCGCCGCGCGCGGCGGCAGGCTGGCCTGCGTTTTCGGCTGCGGCGGTGAGCGCGATCCGGGCAAGCGGCCGCAGATGGGCGCGGTTGCGGAAGCCCTGGCCGACCGCGTGGTGCTGACCAGCGACAACCCGCGCGGCGAAGACCCGTACGCCATCATCGATGCCATACGCGGCGGCATGCGTCGTCCGCCGCAGGTTCAGGCAGACCGGGCGCGCGCGATCGCCGAGGTGGTCGCGGTGGCGGATGCGAAGGACGTTGTCCTGCTCGCCGGCAAGGGCCACGAGCCCTACCAGGAAATCGCCGGCGTGCGCCAGCCGTTTTCAGACCTCGATGCCGCAAAGTCGGCGCTGGGAGCACGGCGATGATGCGCCTTTCCGATGCCGGCGCCTCGATCGGCGTGATGCACTGCGGGGCCGATGCCGAATTCGGCTCGGTGGGCACGGATTCCCGTGCCGTGACGCCGGGCATGCTGTTCGTCGCGCTGAAGGGCGAGCGCTTCGACGGCCATGAGTTCGTGCGCGAGGTGCTGGCCAAAGGCGCCGCCGGCGCCATGGTCGAGCGCGCCTGGGCCGACGCCAATCCCGGCCTGCCGCTGATCGCCGTGAACGATACGCGCCTTGCCCTGGGCCAACTCGCCGCGTCCTGGCGGCGGCGTTTCGCGATCCCGCTGCTCGGCATCACCGGCAGCAACGGCAAGACCACGGTCAAGGAGATGTGCGCGGCGATCCTGCGCGCGCAATTCGACGCTGCGCCGGATACCGTGCTGGCGACCAGCGGCAACCTGAACAACGACATCGGCCTGCCGCTCACCCTGCTGCGCTTGCGCGCTTCGCATCGCGCGGCGGTGATCGAAATGGGCATGAACCACGCCGGCGAGATCGATTACCTGACGCGGCTCGCGGCGCCCACGGTGGCGCTGGTGAACAACGCCCAGCGCGCCCACCTGGAAGGGTTGGGCACGGTACAGGACGTGGCGCTGGCCAAGGGCGAAATTTTCGTCGGCCTGGCTGCCGACGGCGTCGCAGTATTCAATGCCGACGATGCCCAGGCCGGCATCTGGCGCGAACTGTCGCGCGAACGGCGCCAGGTGAGTTTCGGCCTCGACCAGCCGGCCGAAGTGCGCGGCGGTTTCACGGCGCACGGACTGGGCGGCGAACTGCGCCTGGAAACGCCGTGGGGGCCGCTCGACGTCGCCCTTGCGGTGGCGGGCCGGCACAACGCGCGCAACGCCTGCGCCGCCGCGGCGGCGACGCTTGCCGCCGGCGCCGCGCCAGCCGCCGTGAAGCGGGGCCTCGAATCCTTCACCGGCGTCAAGGGCCGCCTGCAGCGGCGTGTCGGGCTGAATGGTGCACTGGTGATCGACGACAGCTACAACGCCAATCCGGATTCGATGCGTGCCGCAGTCGATGTGCTGGCCGCAGTGCCGGGCAAGCGCATCTTCGTCATGGGCGACATGGGCGAGGCTGGTGCCGCGGCAGGCCAGTTCCATGACGAGGTCGGCGGCTATGCGAAGAGCCACGGCATCGACCGGCTGTTCTGCCTGGGCGACTTGTCGGCGGCTGCCGCCGCCAACTTCGGGGAAGGCGGCCGTCATTTTCAGCGGGTCGAGGACCTGATCAAGGCGCTGCCCGGCGAACTCGACGCGCAGACCACGGTGCTGGTCAAGG
>CAIZHL010000208.1 GCA_903932755.1 uncultured beta proteobacterium | reverse complement strand
TTTCGCGATCTGTTGATCGGCGTCACCAGTTTCTTCCGCGATCCGGCAGCCTTCAAGGTACTGGAGCAACAGGCCATTCCCAAGCTGTTCGAGGACAAGCAACCCGGCGAGCGCGTTCGCATTTGGTCGCCGGGCTGCTCCACCGGCGAAGAACCCTATTCCCTTGCCATGCTCCTGTTCGAGCGCATGGAGACGTTGAAACAGAATTTCACGCTGCAGATTTTCGCCACCGACATCGACAGCCAGGCGATTGCCAGCGCCCGCATCGGCCGTTACCCGGTCAACATTGCCACCGACATTGCGCCGGAACGACTCCAGCACTTTTTCAGCCTTGAAACGGGGGGCGGCAGCTACCGCGTCCGCAACACCATCCGCGACATGCTGACCTTCTCCGAACATGACGTGATCAAGGACCCGCCTTTCTCCGGGCTCGACCTGATCAGTTGCCGCAATCTGTTCATCTACCTGAACGGCGACTTGCAGAGGAAGCTCCTGGGGCTGTTTCACTACGCCCTGAAGCCGGGCGGACTGTTGTTCCTCGGCACCTCCGAAGGCGTGAACGAGACCGACAACCTGTTTGCCGTGGTGGACCGCAAGGCCAAGCTGTATCAGCGCAAGACGGATTCCCAGGGGGCGCAACGGGCGGCCCTGGCGAGTTTCCTGCCGGCCATGACCGTGCGAGATGGAGCGCCCCGACCAGAGGCCGGCAAGAAGACGCCGCCGGTGAAACTGTCCCTGCAGGCACAGACCGAGCAAACCCTGCTGAGCTTGTTCACGCCGGCCTGCGCGCTGGTGAACGGCCAGGGCGACATCTTCCACCTGCGCGGCCGCACTGGCATGTATCTGGAGCCGGCGCCGGGCGATGCAGGCATCAACAACATCCTGAAAATGGCGCGTGAAGGGCTGCGACAAGACCTGACGATTGCGCTGCATAAGGCGGTCGCCACCCAGGCGATCGTGCGCCGTCCTGACCTCTCCGTCAAAACCAATGGCCACTTCGCCGCGGTCAATCTGACGGTCTGCCCGGCAACGGCCAGCCAGGGAGAGGACAGCAAGTCGAAGGCGTATCTGGTGGTGCTCGAAGAAGCCCCCGCCGTGGCACCGGAACCGCTGCCGGCGGCAAGGTTGAGTGGGGGCCTGGACGGGGCGGCGGACAGCCCCGGGCTGGCTGGCGATGCGCGAATCGAGGCGCTCAGGCAGGAACTGCGCGTCAAGGAAGAGTTCCTGCGTTCCACCAACGAGGAACTGGAGACATCGACCGAAGAGCTCAAATCCGCCAATGAGGAAATGCAGTCGGTCAACGAAGAGCTGCAATCGAGCAATGAGGAACTTGCGACTTCCAAGGAAGAACTGCAGTCGGTGAATGAGGAGCTGGCCACGGTCAATGCCGAGTTGCAAAGCAAGGTCGGCGAATTGTCACGGGCCGTCAATGACATGAACAACCTGCTGGCCGGCACCGGCATCGGCACGGTATTCGTCGACCTTCAGCAGAAAATCCTCAGCTTCACGCCGGCCGCCAACCAGATCATCAACCTGGTACCGAGCGACGTGGGGCGGCCCGTGGGCCACTTTGTCGCCAACCTGCTGGGCTATGACCGCCTCACGGAAGACATCAAAGCCGTGCTGGACACCCTGATTGCCAAGGAGATGAACGTACAGACCCGGCTGGGCGAGTGGTTCACCATGCGCATCCTGCCCTACCGCACGACGAACAATGTCATCGAGGGGGCGGTGATCACCTTTGTGAACATCACCGAGATGATCAAGGCCTATGTCAGGCTCGACGAGCTGAAAACCGCGCATGCGGCCTTGCAGGATGCCGAGCAGCGCTATCACTCCGTCGTCTCGGCCTTGTCCGAGGGGGTGGTGTTGCATGGGCGCGATGGCAAGCTCGTGGCCTGGAATCCGGCGGCTGAACGCATCTTCGGCCTGAGCAGCCAGGAGATGCAGCAGCGAACGACGCTTGATCCGCGCTGGCGGACGATCCATGAAGATGGCAGTCCGTTTCCCGCAGAAACGCGCCCCAGCCAGGAGGTGTTTCGTACCGGCGTGCCGCAGAAAGACGTGGTGATGGGGCTGGAGCGGCCCGATGGCACACTGGCCTGGATTTCGGTCAACGCGATGCCGATTTTCGCTGCGGGCGACCCGGTGCCGACGACGGTGGTGATCTCGTTTTCCGACATCTCCGAGCGCAAGCGAACCACCGAAGCGCTGCGCATCGCCAACGAATTTCTGCGCCTGGCGGTGGTGGTGCGCGATTCCCACGACGCCGTGACCCTGCAGGGGCTCGATGGCCGCATTCTGGCCTGGAATCCCGGCGCGGTGCGGATGTACGGCTGGAGCGAAACCGAGGCGCTGCAAATGAATGCCCTGGAACGGATTCCGCCGGCGCAACACCTGAATGCGCTGGCCAGAATCCACGCCCTGAGCCAGGCGAAAACGCTGGAACCCTTCCGCACCCAACGCCTGACCAAGGACGGCGCCATCGTGGATGTCTCGATCACCGCCACCGCCCTGCTCGATGAGGCCGGACAGGTGTATGCGATTTCGACCATGGAGCGGACTGTTGAAGGAGAAAACCATGACTAGCTCGAACAAGCCCGCCGTACCGCCAGCGCCGACTATTCTTCCCGGTGCGGAACCCGCGCCACAGTCAGTGCGCCAGCGCGCCGAGGCAGCTTTCCGCGAAGACGCCACACAGTCGTCCGAGCAGATTGAAACCTTGTCGGCCGAAGACATTCGACAAATGTTCCACGAGCTGCGCGTGCATCAGATCGAGTTGGAAATGCAAAACGAGGAACTGCGCCGCACCCAGGCCGAACTGGCCGCCTCGCGGTCACGTTTTTTCGATCTCTATGATCTGGCGCCGGTCGGCTATCTGACGCTTAGCGCCGCAGGAGTGATCAAGCAAGCCAACCTCACCGCCGTCGCCATGTTCGGCGTGACGCGCGAGACGCTGGTCAAGCGGGCCTTGAGCGACTTTGTCTTCGCCGAAGACGAGGACGCCTACTACCTGCACCGCAAACAACTCGTTGAAGGGGGTGGGAGGCTGGCCTGGGAGTCACGCCTGCTGAAAGAGCATGGCGCGTCATTCTGGGCACGGCTGGACGCGACCATGATGCAGGATGCCGATGGCGCGCCCGAACTGCGTATCGTGGTGGGCGACATCAGCGACAGGAAGGCGCTGGAAATCAGTCTGACTGAAAGCGAGGACAAGTTTCGCTACCTCTTCGAACACTCTGTCATCGGCAAGTCGCTCACCAGCCCGTCGGGCGAAATGCATGTCAACCCGGCATTTTGCAAGATGGTCGGGTACACCCCGGCGGAACTCCGGTCTCTCCATTGGAGCAAGATCACGCATCCCGAGGATATTGAGCTAACCCAAAAACAGATCGACGCACTTTTGCGCGGCGAGCGGGAATCCGTGCGTTTCGTCAAACGCTTCCTGCACAAGAGCGGCGCGGTGGTATGGACGGATGTCTGTAGCGCCTTGCGTCGGAATGCGGTAAACGCGCCGATGTATCTCATGACCAACATCATCGACATCACCGAGCGCAAGGCCGACGAAGACCAGCTCCGCAAACTCTCCCTGGCCGTGGAACAAAGCCCGGAGAGCATCCTCATCACAAACGTCAAGTCCGAGATCGAGTATGTGAACGAGGCCTTCATTCATTCCACTGGCTATAGCCGCGAGGAGTTGATCGGCAATACCCCGCGCCTGCTGCACTCGGGCAAGACGCCACCGGAAACCTATGTCGCCCTGTGGGCGTCCCTGACTAAGGGCCAGCCGTGGAAAGGCGAGTTCCACAACCGCCGGAAGGACGGCAGCGACTACATCGAGTTTGCCATCATCACGCCGCTGCGCCAGCCCGACGGGACGATCAGCCACTATGTTGCGGTGAAGGAAGACATCAGCGAAAAGAAGCGCCTCGGCCTCGAATTGGATGAATATCGGCATCACCTGGAACTACTTGTTGAGGCCCGCACCACGGAACTGGTGGCGGCACGCAAACAGGCGGACGCCGCCAACATCGCCAAGAGCAGTTTCCTCGCCAACATGAGCCACGAAATCCGCACGCCGATGAACGGCATCCTCGGCATGGCCAACATCCTGCGCCGCGAAGGCGTGTCGCCGCAGCAGGCGCGACGCCTCGATACCATCGACACCGCTGCCCGGCACCTGCTCGGCGTGATCAACGATATCCTCGACATCTCGAAGATCGAGGCCGGAAAGTTCAAACTGGAAGAAGCGCCGGTCAGCCTCCAGAACTTGCTGGCCAATGTCGTCTCCATCCTGTCCGAACCCTGCAAGGCCAAGGACATCCAGTTGCGGGTCGAGGCCGCGCATGTGCCACCGAACCTGGTGGGCGACGCGACGCGGCTACAGCAGGCCTTGCTCAACTACGCCACCAACGCGGTCAAATTCACCAAAAAGGGTTCCGTGACGCTACGCACCCTGCTGCAGGAGGAAACCGCCGATTCGCTGCGGCTGCGCTTTGAAGTCGAGGATACGGGCATCGGCATCGAGGCCGAAGCCATGACCCGGCTTTTCAGTGCCTTCGAGCAGGCCGACGCCTCGATGACGCGCAAATATGGCGGCACCGGCCTCGGACTCACGATCACCAAGCGACTGGCCGAACTGATGGGCGGAACGGTCGGCGCTGACAGCACGCCGGGGGTGGGCAGTACTTTCTGGTTTACCGTGATGCTGAGGAAGGCGGAGCCTTTCGTCGAACCGCTGATAACGGCGCTCGACGCCGAGACGCAGATCCGGCAGCGCCATGCCTGGAGCCGCATTCTGGTGGTCGACGACGAGCCGATCAACCGGGAAGTCGCGCGGATACAGTTGGAGGCTGCCGACCTGGTGGTCGATACCGCAGAAGACGGTGCCCAAGCCATCACCATGGCAAGAGCCGGGCTCTATGCGGCCATTTTCATGGACATGCAGATGCCCAACATGAACGGGCTGGACGCGACGCGGCAGATACGTCAGCTTCCCGAATACAAACACGTCCCCATCATCGCCA
>CAIZHL010000207.1 GCA_903932755.1 uncultured beta proteobacterium | reverse complement strand
GGATTCGCCGAGGCATCGGCGATGATCAATACTTCCGACGGCCCGGCGACCATATCGATGCCGACCGTGCCGAAGACGCGACGCTTTGCCGCCGCCACATAGGCGTTGCCCGGGCCGACGATCTTGTCCACCTGCGGGACGGTCTGCGTACCGTAGGCCAGCGCCGCGACGGCCTGCGCCCCACCCAGCGTGAACACCCGGTCAACGCCGCAAAGGCAGGCTGCGGCCAGCACCAGCGCATTCTTTTCGCCGCGCGGCGTGGGCACCACCATGATGAGTTCGCCAACGCCCGCCACCTTGGCCGGCAAGGCATTCATCAGCACCGAACTCGGATAGGCCGCTTTGCCGCCAGGCACGTACAGGCCAACGCGATCGAGCGGCGTGACCTTCTGCCCCAGGCGCGTGCCATCCGCTTCGGTGAAGCTCCACGATTCGAGCTTCTGCCGCTCGTGATAAGAAGTTACGCGCTGCGCCGCGGCTTCAAGTGCGGCCCGCTGGGCGGATGGGAGTCTGTCGAGCGCCTGCCGCAGCTCGCTGCGGGGCAGTTCGAGTTCGGCCATGGTGCCGGCATCGAGCTTGTCGAAGCGGCGCGTGTAATCGAGCACCGCGACATCGCCCTCGGCGCGCACGCGCTTGAGAATCTCGATGACTGTAAGTTCGATGGCATCGTCGATCGAATGATCGAAATGCAGCAACGCATCGAGCGTGGCGAGAAAGCCGGCATCACTCGTGGACAAGCGGCGGATCATTTGATTGCGCCTTCGATCGCGGCGATGACCGGTTGCAGCAGTTCGCGCTTCATTTTCAAGGCCGCCTGATTCACCACCAGCCTTGAGGAAATGCTCATGATCTCCTCGACTTCGACCAGGTTGTTGGCTTTCAGCGTACTGCCGCTGGACACCAGATCGACGATCGCCTCCGCCAGTCCCGCCAGCGGCGCCAGTTCCATCGAGCCATAGAGCTTGATCAGGTCGACATGCACACCCTTGGCAGCGAAGTGTTCGCGGGCAACGCTGATGTACTTGGTGGCAATGCGCAGACGCGCGCCGCTGCGCACGGCGGCGGCGTAATCGAAACCGGCCGGCACCGCGACGCACATGCGACACTTTGCAATATTGAGATCGAGCGGCTGATACAGCCCTGCGCCGCCATGCTCCAGCAACACATCCTTGCCGGCGATGCCGAGATCGGCCGCACCGTATTGGACGTAGGTCGGCACATCCGAAGCGCGCACGATCACCACGCGCACGTCTGCGCGATTGGTGCCGATGATCAGCTTGCGCGACTTCTCGGGATCTTCGGCCGGCACGATGCCCGCCGCGGCCAGCAAAGGCAAGGTTTCCTCGAAGATGCGGCCCTTGGAGAGGGCGATGGTGATTCCACTCATGGGGCTATTTTACCCGTCGAATGTCGGCGCCCAAAGCCGCCAGCTTTTGCTCGAGCCCCTCATAACCGCGGTCCAGATGGTAGATGCGCTCGATCAGGGTCTCGCCCTGCGCCACCAGGCCGGCGATGACCAAGCTGGCCGAAGCGCGCAGGTCGGTCGCCATCACGGTGGCACCGTCGAGCTTCGGCCGGCCGGTGACGAAGGCCGTGTTGCCGTCGATCTTGATGTCGGCGCCGAGACGGATCAGTTCCACCGCATGAATGAAACGGTTTTCGAAAATCGTTTCGCGCATCACGGCAGTGCCTTCGGCCACCGCATTGATCGCCATGAACTGGGCCTGCATGTCGGTCGGGAAGGCCGGATACGGCGCCGTGCGGATGCTCACGGCCGTCAGGCGCGGCGGCGCCTTGAGGCGTATCGCGTCGCGCTCGGAAACGATCTCGCAGCCGGTGTCCATCAGCTTGTCGATCACCGCGTCGAGATAGCTTGAGGAGGTGCCGGTCAGGCGCACCTCGCCACCGGTGGCAGCCGCGGCGCAAAGAAAGGTTCCCGTCTCGATGCGGTCCGGCATGATGCGGTGCGTCGCGCCGTGCAGGGCTTCCACGCCCTGGATGCGGATCACGTCGCCGCCGGCACCCGAAATGCGCGCGCCCATGGCGACCAGGCAGTTGGCGAGATCGACCACTTCCGGCTCGCGCGCCGCGTTTTCGATCACGGTTTCGCCCTGCGCCAGGCAGGCCGCCATCATCAGGTTCTCGGTGCCGGTGACCGTCACCATATCGGTGAACAATCGTGCCCCTTTCAGCCGCGTGGCACGGGCATGAACATAGCCCTGCTCCACGGTGATCTCGGCGCCCATCGCGGTGAGGCCCTTGATGTGCTGATCCACCGGCCGCGCACCAATCGCGCAGCCGCCGGGCAATGAAACTTTGGCCTCGCCCGTACGGGCGATCAGCGGCCCCAGAACCAGGATCGAGGCACGCATGGTCTTGACCATTTCGTAGGGTGCCACGGCATTGTTCAGGCCCGAAGCATCCAGCGTTACCGTATCGCCAGCGCCGATTTTTTGTGTATCGCGCGTGACCTTGACGCCCATCTGCGCCAGTAGTTTCAGCATGGTGCCGATGTCGTTCAGGTGCGGCACATTGGTAAAGGTCACCGGCTCCTTGGTCAGCAATGCCGCGCACAGCAGAGGCAGGGCAGCATTCTTGGCGCCGGAAATGGCAACCTCACCCGAGAGCGTGATGCCTCCCGCAATCAGCAGCTTATCCATTGGCTTTCCATTCCTCGGGCGTCAGGGTCTGCATCGACAGCGCGTGCAGTTCGCCGGAATCGAAGCGCGCCTTGAGGATGGCATTGATGCGCTGCTGGCGCTTGACGCGATTCAGGCCGGCGAACTCGCCGCTGACGATGACAGCGGCGAAATGATGGCCGTCACCCTCGACGGAAAGATGCTCGCAGGTCAGGCCGGCAGCAATCCAGGTTTCGATTTGTTTTGGATCCAGCATTTGTAGCTCCTCATGCGCGCAGCTTGTAGCCGCGCTTCAGCAAATTCAATGTAAATAGGGTCAGCAGGACAAGGCAGCCACCGACCACGGAAAGACTCAACCACGGCGAAGCATCGGAAACGCCGAAGAAGCCATGGCGAAAGCCGTCGATCATATAAAAAACCGGGTTCCAGTGCGACACCTGCTGCCAGAAAGGCGGCAATGAATTTATCGAGTAAAACACGCCTGAGAGGAAAGTCAGCGGCATGATCAGGAAGTTCTGGAAGGCCGCGAGCTGATCGAATTTTTCGGCCCAGATGCCGGCAATCACGCCGAGGCTGCCGAGGATCGTACCGCCCATCAGGGCAAAGACGAGGATCCATACCGGTTCGACAAATGTCAGCGGTGCAAACCAGAAGGTTGCCAGCAGGACACCAGCCCCCACTACCAGGCCCCGCACCACGGAAGCCAGAACATAGGCGAGGAAGAATTCGAGATAGGAAATTGGCGGCAGGAGGACGAAGACGATGTTGCCCGTGACTTTCGATTGGATCAGCGAAGACGATGAATTGGCGAAAGCGTTCTGCAGCACCGACATCATCACCAGCCCGGGAACCAGAAATGCGGTGTAGCTGACGCCATGCACCTTGACATGCGCTTCCAGCACATGGGAGAAGATCAGCAGGTAGAGCAGCGAGGTGAGCACCGGCGCTGCAACGGTCTGCGAGCCGACCTTCCAGAAGCGCAACACCTCTTTGTAGAGCAGGGTGGAAAAGCCGTGGCCCATGTCAATTCACCGACGCTTCCGCCTGCCCCTGCATGACGCGGATGAAGACTTCTTCCAGGTCCGGCTTGCCGATCTCGAGATCATCGATCCGGCAGCCCGCGGCGCGGATCCGCGCCAGCAACGGCTCCACTTCGTCGAAAGCATCGAAGGGCATTGACCACCAGCCGCCGCTTTGGGCAGCACCGCGAACCAGGTCCGCCGGCATCTCGTCGCGGCTGCGCAGACGCAGGGTATGGGTCGAAAAACGGCGCAGCAGCCTGGCGGTGGTATCGAGCGCGACGATGCGTCCGGACTGAAGCATGGCGATCCGGCCGCACAGGCTTTCGGCCTCTTCCAGGTAATGCGTGGTCAGCACGATGGTATGTCCGGCCTCGTTCAGGCGTCGGATGAATGCCCACAAGGTCTGGCGCAGTTCGACGTCCACGCCTGCCGTCGGTTCGTCGAGCACGATCACCGGCGGACGATGGACCAGGGCCTGGGCGACCAGCACGCGGCGCTTCATTCCGCCAGACAGCATGCGCATGTTGGCATTGGCCTTGGACGTCAAACCGAGGTTTTCGAGAATCTCGTCTATCCAGCGGTCGTTATCGCCGATGCCGAAGTAGCCGGACTGAATCTTGAGGGATTCACGGACCGTGAAGAAAGGATCGAACACCAGTTCCTGGGGCACCACGCCCAGATGGCGGCGCGCAGCGCGATAGTCCGACTGGACATCGTGACCCATCACGCTGAGGCTGCCCGAATCGGCGCGCACCAGGCCGGCCAAGGCCGAAATCAGGGTTGTCTTGCCGGCACCGTTGGGGCCCAGCAAGCCGAAGAATTCCCCCGGCTCGACCTCGAGATCGACCTTGTCCAGCGCCTTGGTGCTGCCAAAACACTTGGAGACCTGCTGAATGCGGATCGCAGCGGACATTGCGCCAACCCGAAGGTTGCGGTCAGGGCTTCTGCTGCGGAAGAAGGTCTGCTACGCCGTAAACGGCGGCGAGGCTCAACAGATTCTGCGGCAGGTTGAGGAGGCGAATGGGCTTGCCCGCCGTTTTTGCCGCCCGCGTCCAGCCAAAGACCACGGCAAGGCAGGAAGAATCCATTTCGGTAACTGCCGCGAGATCGAACGATGAAGCATTGGCGGCGATCGCTGCCTCGCCCTCGGCAAGTAGCACCGTGGCAGCCGACAGGGTCATCGGGCCCGAAACCTCGGCGCAATCACCGGTAACGCGAATCATGTGGCGAATCCGGCTTAGGCCGAAGCCTGACGGCGCCGGGCAAAGTCGTTCATTTTTTTACCGGAGCCACTTCGCCAGACTTGTTCTTCGCCTGCAGCGACTTGATCAGGCCGTCGATACCGTTATTCCGTACCTCGGACGCGAAGGATTCGCGGTAATTGGTGACGATGCTGATGCCACCGACCTCAATGTCGTAAACTTTCCAGCCGGTAGCCGACTTTTCAAGCCAGTAATCCATTTCGATGTTCTTGCCGGCACCCGATTGCCTTATTTCAG
>CAIZHL010000206.1 GCA_903932755.1 uncultured beta proteobacterium | reverse complement strand
GGATCGGCATCGGCCTGCCCGGATGCTGCGGCAGGCGCATCTTTGGCAGCAAGCCGGCGACGCTTGCGCTCGGCGGCCATCAAGTCGGTTAAAAGTTTGCTCAAACGCGTACTCCCGTTTCCGGTCCGGAATTCGTGGCTCCGGGTGCGACAGGCTAACCCGGACCGTCCGGTGGCCGAAGGTAGAATAGCGCGATGGAAGTATCGCAAACTGGCCGCCAGACCCTGCTGGTTCTCACCAACCTGCCCGACGCGGCCAGCGCACAAGCACTGGCCGCGTCGCTGGTAAGCGAGCGCCTGGCGGCCTGCGTAAATGTACTGGCGCCCTGCCGTTCGGTATATCGCTGGCAGGGCGCAGTCGAAGAAGCGCAGGAAGTTCCCTTGCTGATCAAGACTACGGCAGAGCGCTATACGGCCCTGGAAGCGGCGATCCGCGCCGCCCACCCCCATGAACTTCCAGAGATCATTGCGGTCCCAGTCACTCGCGGCCTTCCTGATTACCTGAACTGGATCGCGGCCGAAACCCTGCCCGACACCTCCCGAGAAAGTCCCGCCGCATGATGATCCGCCTGCTGTTCCTGTTTCTGTTCGCGCTGACCGGCATGGCCCGCGCCGAAGAACCCCTGCCACCCGAGCAGGCCTTCCGTTTTTCGGCGCGCGTCGTCGATGCCAAAACCATCGAGGCACGCTGGCAGATCACCGACCAGTACTACATGTATCGCGACAAGTTCAAGTTCGCGCTGGAAGGCGGCACGCTGGGTGCGCCGAAGCTCCCGCCGGGCAAGATGAAGGAAGACGAAAACTTCGGCAATGTCGAGGTCTATCGCAAGGAAGTGAAAATACTGCTGCCGGTCGAGGCGACCGGTCCCGTCACCCTGAAGGCGATTTCGCAGGGCTGCTGGGACGGCGGCATCTGCTATCCGCCGATCAACCAGGACGCCCAACTGAGCATGGCGGGTGCCGCCAGCCCGTCCGCCGCCGTGTCGCCAGCGCCGACTTCTTCGGCACCGGCAGCCGCCGACGAGAGCTCGCGCATCGCCGGCCTGTTCAAGGGCGACAACCTGGCGCTGGTGCTTCTCAGTTTCTTCGGTTTCGGCCTGCTGCTTTCCCTGACGCCCTGCGTGTTCCCGATGATCCCGATCCTGTCCGGGATCATCGTCAACCACGGCCACGCGGTCAGCCATCTGCGCGCCTTCATCCTCTCGCTGGCCTACGTACTGGGCATGGCCGTGACCTATGCCGCGGTCGGCGTCGCCGCCGGTCTATCCGGCACGCTGCTCTCCGCCGCGCTGCAGAACGCCTGGGTCCTGGGCGGCTTCGGCCTGGTGTTCGTGGTGCTGTCGCTTTCCATGTTCGGCTTTTACGAACTGCAGATGCCGGCGGCATTGCAAAGCCGCGTGTCCGATACCGCCAACCGGCGGGGCGGATCGCTGCCCGCCATTGCACTGATGGGTGCGCTCTCGGCGCTGATCGTCGGCCCCTGCGTCGCCGCGCCGCTGGCCGGCGCCCTGCTCTATATCGCGCAGACCGGCGATGCCGTGCTCGGCGGTATGGCGCTGTTCGTCATGTCGCTCGGCATGGGCGCGCCGCTGTTGCTGGTGGGCGCTTTTTCGCGCTCGCTGCTCCCGAAATCCGGGCCGTGGATGGAGGGCGTCAAGAAGTTCTTCGGCGTGATCATGCTGGCCACTGCGCTGTGGCTGGTCTCGCCGGTCATTCCTCTGTGGCTGCAGATGTTCGGCTGGGCGCTGTTGATGGTGGTGCCGGCGATCTACCTGCATGCGCTCGACCCGCTGCCGCAAAACGCGCACGGTTGGCAACGCCTGGGCAAGGGGCTCGGCGTCATGCTGCTGCTGGGCGGCGCGGCGATGCTGATGGGCGTGCTGGGCGGCGCGAAGGATCCGCTGCAGCCGCTGGGCTTCCTGCGCGGCGGCATCGCCGCCGAAGCGCACGGACCGGCTTTCGAGCGCGTGGCGACGATCGAAGCCCTCGATGCCCGCCTTGCCTCAGCGAAGGCCGCCGGCAAGCCCGTGATGCTGGATTTCTACGCCGACTGGTGCGTCAGCTGCAAGGAAATGGAGCGCTTCACCTTCGCCGATGCCAAGGTCGCCGCGAGCATGAAACAGATGGTGCTGCTGCAGGCCGACGTCACGGCCAACAACGACGCCGACAAGGCGCTGCTGAAACGCTTCGGCCTCTTCGGCCCGCCGGGCATCATTTTCTGGAGCCCGGCCGGCAGCGAACTCGTCGACCTGCGCGTGGTCGGCTTCGTTCCCGCCGACAAATTTCTGCCCACCCTCGAGCGCGTGCTGCGCTAAACCAACGCTCATGGCTTCGATGAACCAGCCCGCATGATGAAACATCGCGCTTTCGAAATGCCGCAGGCTGGCAAATCGGCCCGCCCCTCCCATCCTCCCCTCACGGGGAGGCTTCCAATTGGCTCGCTCCGCTCGATATCACCCTCGGCCGGGGCT
>CAIZHL010000205.1 GCA_903932755.1 uncultured beta proteobacterium | reverse complement strand
CCCACGGCACACCTGATCAACGTCGCTCGCGGTGGCATCGTCGACGATGCAGCGCTGATAGCGGCGTTGCGCCAGCGCCGACTTTCCGGGGCCGGTCTCGACGTGTTCGAGGGGGAGCCGAAGCTCAATCCGGGCTTCCTCGACCTGGACAACGTCGCATTGACCCCGCATATCGGCTCGAGTTCGCGCGCCACGCGGATGGCGATGGCGATGACCGCGGCCGACAACCTGATCGCCGCACTGGCCGGCCAGCGGCCGCCGAACCTGCTGAATCCCGACGCCTGGAAATGAGCGCGGGTTCCACCCGCCCGGCGGTGCTGCTCGGCCTCGGTGTGGCGATTGCCGCCTACCTGCTGTCCTTCTTCCACCGCGTCGCGCCGGCGGCGATCTCCGGCGACCTGCAGGCCACCTTCGCCATCGGTGGTGCGCAACTCGGTACGCTGGCGGCCACCTATTTCTACGTCTACACCCTGATGCAGATTCCCACCGGCGTGCTGGCCGACACGCTCGGCCCGCGGCGCATTCTCTGGTGGGGGGGCTTGATCGCCGGCGTCGGCGCCATCATGTTTGGCCTCGCGCCGAGCTTTGAAATCGCCTTCCTCGGCCGCACCCTGGTCGGGCTTGGCGTCTCGGTCACCTTTATCGCCATGCTGAAGTTGTTGGCGATCGGTTTCGACGAACGCCGCTTCGCCACGCTGACCGGCCTGTGCATGCTGATCGGCAATCTCGGTTCGATCCTGGCCGGCGCGCCGCTGGCCTGGGCGACGCAGGCCGCGGGATGGCGCCAGGTCTTCGTCGTGGTCGGGATTCTTTCGTTCGCGCTGGCCTTTGCCAGCCGCGCCTGGGTCATCGAAACCCCGGCCGGCAAGGTCGATCGCGCGGCCTGGCTTGACGGCCTGATTTCAGTGCTGAAGAACCGCGCCACCTGGCCCGGCTTCTTCGCCAATGCCGGGCTTTCCGGCGCCTTCTTTACCTTTGCCGGATTGTGGGCCGTGCCCTACCTGACCCAGATGCACGCCATGTCGCGCGCCGTCGCCTCCAACCATGTGAGCATCTACTTTCTCGGGTTTGCGGTCGGCTCGGCTCTATGGGGCCGGGTTTCGGACGCGGTGGGGCGGCGCAAGGCAGTGGCTCTGGCGGTATCCGGGGTTCACGTGCTTGGCTGGTTCGTCTGGTTGTGGGCAACATGGCAGGCCGACGGCCCGCTACCGCTGGCGGCGACCTACGGACTGTGCGTCTTGATGGGGTTGGCAACGGCGGGATTCACGCTGTCCTGGGCCAGCGCCAAGGAAGTCAACCCGCCGCAGCTGTCCGGCATGGCCACCAGCGTGGTCAATGTCGGCATCTTCCTCGGTCCCGCGATCCTGCAACCGGCGGTGGGCTGGCTCATGGAACGCACCTGGGATGGCACAATGGCTGCCGGTGTGCGAATCTATTCCGCAGGCGACTGGCGCAACGGCATGATGCTGCTGACGGCGGCGGCAGCGGCCGGTTGGATCGCGACGCTATTCGTTCGGGAGACCGGCTGCCGCAACATCCATCACGAGATCAAAAAACGCCCATGACTTCGACACCCCCGCGCAAATCATGAAACTCTCGCATCCTTGTTTGGCCATGGGCGAGCAAGTTCGGCCCGCCCCCCTTCGCCCCCCTCGCGGGGGGTTTCCAATCGGCTCGCTGCGCTCGATATCGCCAGCGGCCCATTTTGCGGTTTCACACCAATGAAAGCCATCCTTCTCTACGGTCATGGTGCCCGCAACCCGGAATGGGCGCAGCCCTTCCACCGCATTCGCGACGCGATCAAGGCGCGCGATCCGCGTACGCTGGTCGAACCGGGCTTCCTCGAACTGATGCGGCCGACCTTCGACGAAGGCGTCGCCTGCCTGGTCGAACAGGGTGCCACGCACATCGTCGTAGTGCCCATCTTCATGGCGGCGGGGAGCCACGTGAAGAAAGATCTGCCGCGCCTCGCGGCCGACGCCATGGACCGCCACGAGGGACTGGTCATCGAGCTTGCCGCTCCCGTGGGCGAAGCGGAATCGGTGCTGGCTGCGATGGCAGACTATGCCATGGGTGCGCAGCCGGAGGTTTGAGCCTGTCCGCGCCCGGCTAGGCGGTCGCGGCCTGTT
>CAIZHL010000204.1 GCA_903932755.1 uncultured beta proteobacterium | reverse complement strand
TTGTGCCGGTGATCAGCGAATTCGGCAAGGCCAGTTCCTGACCGGTTCCGGTCCGGATGCGCGTCGTGAACATGCCCAGTTCGGTGACCGTGCCTTCGTGTTCCCCGACGCGGACGTACTCCCCCATGCGGATCGTCCGCGTGTAGGTCACGATCAAGCCGGCCGCGGCCTGCCCGACCAGGCTCGATGCACCGAGCGAGACCATCAGGCCGATCAGCACCGACAGGCCCTTGAATGCCTCGGTTTCGGCACCTGGCAAATAGGGGTAGGCCATCGCCAGGGCGAACAGCCAGATCACCAGGCCCGCCAGACGGCGGGTGGTCGGCATGGCTTCGGCATCGAGCCAGCGCGGCGGCGAGTCGCCGACGGCGAGCCGCTCCAGAAAGCCTTCGATCAGGCTGATGAGCGAGCGCGCGATGAAGAAGATGGCAATGGCGACGCCGAGCCCGGGGATCGCGCCGACGATGGCTTGCAGAATATCGACCACGACCCCGATCAGATAGCCGTCGAGGCGCTCGCTCCAGGGGCGGGTATAGGGAAAACGCGCGAGCATGAAGCTCAGCCATTCATAGCTGAGGATCGCCACCAGAAGCCAGCGCAGGGCTCCGACCAGGCGCCGCACCATCGGGTAGACATGGTACTGATCGAGCAGGACGATACCGCCCACTTTCAGGGTCGGCGCCTTCTTCGAGGCGAGCCGGACAAACACCCGAATGAAGCGGCGGTGAAGCCGCGCCAGGCCCCACAGCAGTGCAAGCCAGACCAGAGTGGCGCCGCCGCCGGCGACCAAAGCCCGAATCAGGTTGTCGACACTACGCGCCTCGTTGATTTCGGCGATGACTTGCTTGAGACGCCCGGCCACCGCCGCGGCGACTTCGTCGATCGATTCCTGGCCCAGCGGGTCAAGATCGCCGGGGGTGATGAAGAACATCAATTTCCCGTCAATGTTGATCTTCTTACCCTGCTCGATGGTGATGACCGCCACCTTGCCCTCGGATTCGCCGCTGAGCCGCGCGACGATGTTGGCTCGTGCGCGCTCTGCCCTCTCGTCCGGCGAGACACCGAGGAAGACTCCCCGGAAAGAAAACACGTGGCGGTTATAAACGACCAGATCTGCCGGAGCGGGTCCTGTCCGCGCGCTGGCAGCGACTGCCGGTGCGGCAACCTCGGCGGCGAGCGACAACAGGCTGCAGGCCAAGAGCAGCAGGCAACTCAGGGAGCGCAGGAGGGTGGCGATCTTCATGGATAAGACGCTGGCGAGACGGGCGCCTCAGGCGATCCGGCAGACCCGTGCAAAGCGGCCGGACGCTACCAGAGCCAAGGACGATAATTTCAAGTACATGGCCATGAGTATCCCCGACCGATTCCCCGCCGGTCAAGCCCATTTTGTCGCCAATTCGCTGGACGAAGCAGAATCTTTCCCCGGTGCGCCGGGGCGCAAGTCCCGGTTCCCCGCTTTGGCTGAGCGCCTTGCAAAAGTCGGCGCTGGCGGTACGGCGACGGTTTGCTCCGGGGGGACATGCGCGAATCAGAAAAACGCGTGCACGCCGCAGACTTGCAGTTCCAGATACAACAAACGCCACGCCTTGAACTTCAAGGCGTGGCGTGTTGCTTTTACTGGCGTCCCCACGGGGATTCGAACCCCGGTACTCACCGTGAAAGGGTGATGTCCTAGGCCTCTAGACGATGGGGTCAAAACCTTGGACTATTCCGTTCTCGAAAACTTTGGTGGAGGTAAGC
>CAIZHL010000203.1 GCA_903932755.1 uncultured beta proteobacterium | reverse complement strand
GGCGACATGATTGGCCATGTCCATGCCCATTGTCACTGCGATGCCGTGCGGTACCGCGTAATCGGTGGCCGACTCGATGGCGTGGCCGAAGCTGTGCCCATAGTTGAAGATATTGCGTATCCCCTGGTCGAACTCGTCCTGCTCGATGAAGCGCTGCTTGATCAGCAGCGCCGAACGAATGTACTTGCCCAGCAAGCCCCGATCGGCAAACAGGCGGTCGAAGTCGACCGCCATGCGGTCAAAGGAAGCGGCGCCGTCAATTGCATGAACCTTGAGGATTTCCCCGACTCCGGACCGTATTTCGCGCGGATCCAGCGTGTCGAGGAATCCTGAATCGACAAATATCTCCTGCGGCGGATTGAAGGTGCCGAGAATGTTCTTGGCATCGCCGAGGTTGATTGAGCTCTTGGACCCGATGCAGGAATCCGCCTGTGACAACAGGGTCGTGGGAACGAAGCGCCAGGGCAATCCGCGCAACAGCGTGCTGGCGATGAAGCAGGTGATGTCCTGCACGATGCCGCCGCCGATGGCCACCAGCACGTGGTTCCGCCGCACCTTGTTGGCGACCAGTTGCTCGAACACCGGAATGATGCTTTGCAGCGACTTGTTTTCTTCCTTCGCCTCGATCAGGATCAGATTGGGATGCGCAAGTATGCGTTCCAGGGGGCGGGCATAGAGGCGGGCCACGGTGGCATCGACCAGGAAATGCGGCTCCCCCTGCAACAGGCGGGCTGGATCGCGCAGGAGGTCGCCGGCGAACGACACTGCATACGGTCCTTTGTGGGACTGGATTACCAGTCGTTCAGACACGACTGAAGCCTCCATCCACGGCGATGTTCTGGCCGGTCAGGTAGGTGTTCTCCTCGCTCGAAAGCCAAACTACGGCCCGCGCAATTTCGTCTATCCGGCCAAGGCGTTGCGCCGGTATCGCAGGAATCAAAGCCTGTATGCCGTTGTCCCCGAGCACCTGCCGCGTCAGGTCGGTATCGATGAAACCGGGCGCCACGCAATTGGCCAGCACACCATGGGCGGAGTACTCGGCGGCCAGCGCTACGGTCATTCCATCCAGGGCGAACTTGCTGGCGGAATAGGATGCCCGGTGCGCCTTGCTGATCTTTCCCCAGATCGACGAGACGTTCACTATCCGGCCCCAGCGCTTGCGGGCCATGGCCGGCAGCGCCGACCGGCACAGCAGGAAAGGGGCGAATACATTCACTTGCTGGATAAGCTGGAAGTCGTCCGGATCGATTTCGGCAAAGGGAGCGATTCTGTTGATGCCGGCATTGTTCACCAGCACATCGGGCTCCGCCTGCCGCACGAATTCGGCACAGCTTCGAATCTGCCCGATATCCGAGAAATCGGCCAGCACCCATTCGTCACAGGCATCCATGCCCGCGGCACCCGGCGCGGTGCGGGTTCCCGTCACCATCGCCCCCTCGGCCCGGAACATCGCGGCGATTGCGTTTCCTATCCCCCGCGAGGCCCCGGTGACGAAAACCTTCTTGCCGGCAAAACGCATGGTCAGCGCTTTCCCCCGGCTTTCACATAGCGCATCAAATAGGCGCCGACAAGATGATCAAGGACCATGTGCGCATCCTCGGCAGGCCCGTATTCCTTTGGCCCGGTCGGCACGTGGATTCCCTCGGTCGCCATGGCCTTCATCCCGCCGCCGTCGAATGCGGTGATCGCCACGGTCTTGATCCCGGCCGTGTTTGCATAGTCGAATGCCCGGATCAGGTTTGGCGAATTGCCGGAGGCGGAAATGCCGACCAGTACGTCGCCCGGACGACCCAGTATCCGCAGTTGCCGAACGAAAATCTCTTCGTAGCCAAAATCATTGCCCAGCGCCGTGAGTACCGGAACGTTGTCGGTCAGGCTGATGGCGCGGAACGGCTTCTCGTAGTCGTTGGTACCGATCGCCAGGTCATTGGCGAAGTGACTCGCCGTGGCGGCACTTCCGCCATTGCCGACAAAGAATACCGTCGCTCCGCGCTCGCGGGCGTCCAGCAAGGTTGCAACGAAGCCCGCGACCTCATTGACCTCGATGCCCTTCAATACGGCTTGCAGGTACTGGATATAGGCGTCGGCGAATGCGGCGGGATCGGAGGTAAAAAAACGATCGATGTTATTCATGGATGTCCGGGTCTTGAATGTTGAAGGCCTTGCGCCAGGCAGGATCGGCGTAATAGATCTTGAAAACCAGTTGCATGGTACGCAGTGCATCGTCCGAAGTGCCGCTTTGCACCGGTTTGTCGTTCAGAACGGAGTCGGCAAATGCGCGCATCTCGTCATCCCAGGAAGGATCCCGGTTGTAGCGGGTGATGACTTCCTTGGGGTCGCCGCGATCATTGTCGGGATCGGCGCGCACCACGGTCAATGTCTCCGCTCCGTAGCTCTTGGTGCCGGAAAGAATTCCGCCCAGGATCAGACTGCCCCGGTCCAGGTTGATGTCGAGATGGAAGCGATGCCGCCATTGGGTGGCAGAGGAATTGAGCATGCCGACCACGCCTTCGGCGGTGCGCATCAGGGCGTAAGCATTGTCCTCGACATCGTAGCCCCAATGGCTGTTCGAAACGAAACTGTGCACCTCGGTGAAATCGCCGCCCAGCAGGCGCATCAGGTCGACCATGTGTATGCCCTGGTCAAGCAGCACGCCGCCGCCGGCAATTTCACGCCTGGTGCGCCAGTCCGGCTGGTTGAAGGTGATGAGCTTGGCCTTGCCATACACGCCACGCATGTTGATGACCTTGCCGAGTTCCCCGGAACGCATGATGGCGAGGGACTCCTGCACCGACTCGTGGTAGCGGTGATTGAAACCGTACATCAGCTTCAGCCCGGGATGGCGGCGCTCGTGCGAGATGACCCTCACGATGTCCTCGACGCTGCGCCCGGGCGGTTTTTCGCAAAATACGTGCATGCCGGATTCCAGGCCGGCGATCGTCACTTCGGCGGCGATGTCGTTCGTCAGGCAGACAATCAGCGCATCCAGGCCTTCGGCCAGCAAACGACGGTAGTCCCGGAAATACCGGGTGCCGTCGGGAAGCGTCCCTTCCCCCTCGAAGCTCTGGTCGCAGACTGCAACCACCTGCATCTGCGGATGCCGCTCGATGCAGTCCTTGCGGCGCCTGCCAACCACTCCGAACCCTGCGATTCCAACTTTCACGCTAGACATGATTTCTCAATTTGCTTCCGACGGAGACAGAGGTATTCCTATCTGACCCATATCTGATTGAAGGTGTACTGGGCCATGCCGGTGTCGAACACTTCCGCATGCCTCTTTTCGCGCAGTGAAAGCCCTGCCTGCTGCAAGTACATGCTCGAATCATTGGCCTGGGCTTTGAAACTGTCATTTATCTCGATCAGGATGCCTTTTATGGTCTTCAGCAATGGCATTCCACCCTTGAGAATCAGGTGCTCGATACCGTCGACATCCATCTTTATAAAGTCGGGTTGAGGAATCCTCAGCAGTTCAGCCGCATCAACCATGGAAAGGCCTATGGTCGGAAACTTGAATACCTGGCGCATGAGCTTTCCGTCATGGCCGTATTCCTGGCCAAAACTTGACAGCGCGCCGCCCCATTCGGTAGTGGTCATGTTAAGGGTGCTGACCGCCAATCCATCCGACAGCGGCAGCGGTACCAGGGTTACCCGCTCGGTCAAGCCATTCAAAAATACATTGCGCGCCAGCAGTTCAAGGTTGAAGACCGATGGCTCGAAAGCAAAAACCCTGCAATTGCGGTGCTTGGCCGCATAACAGGCGTACAGGCCGACGTTCGCCCCGATATCCCAGACCACCGAACCCTCGGGAATTCCGTCAATCCATTCCAGGGTCTCCGGTTCCTTTGTGGAAAAGGTATCGACGCGATATTGATTCAGCGCATTGGGTACGGCAAAACTCAGGCTCGTACCCTGATGGGATGCCGTCCGGGTTCGATTCATCGCGTCGCCGACAATCCTGGCGTATATGTAGCGCCCGGGAAGCGTCTTCCCCATGAGGGCAACCGACCAGTCGATCAATTGTTTAATGCCTGCCTTGATGAGCTTTTTCAAACTGTTATGCCTTTTCGAGAAGTTACTATCGCAGCTGCCCTGCAGCCGCCTCATCCAGCAACCAGGTAGCGTTCAATGCCATGCGTACCGGCAGCGACATGACGTCATGAGGCGATCGCATTGCCTCCGCCAGAACCCTTCCCTTCTCTTCGCCCGTCGCCAGAAGAAAGACCGCTTCCGCGTTGGCGACAACCTTGCAGGTAATGCTCAAGCGCGGATGTCCCGAATCCGGACCCTTCACCGGCAGCACGGTCCGCTCCGTCGCACGCAAGGCCTCGCTGTAGGGAAACAGGGAAGCAACATGGCCGTCAGTTCCCAATCCCAGCAACAGGATGTCGATCCGTTCGGGAAGCAATGCCTCGTATCTCCTCGCTGCAGCATCCCGATCCGGATCGTCTGCCTCCATACGGTTCACGCAAGCACTGGAAGGCCTCTCGTTTGCGAACAAGGTCCTCATTACCAAGCCGAAGTTGCTATCCCTGTGCGTCGGTGGTACGCAACGCTCATCCCCAAAAAAGTACCGCATGCCATCCCTTGGCAGTGCGAATGACTTGGCCCAAAAATTATAGAGGCGCTCGGCGGTGTTTCCACCCGTGAGCATGAGAGAACAGGCGCCTTGGCGGGAAATTGCGGCCACAACGGATGACCCGATCAGTTCCGCCGCCATCTCGGCCCACTCTCTGCCTGTCGAACAGACCACGATGCACGGCAGCGAAAGTGCTTGGGCCATCGGTCAGACCACGTAATTGGATGGTCGTCCATTCGCATCATCCATGGCCCGTTCCAAAGCCGCAAATGACAAGTCGCGCAGTTCCCCCTTCGTCCTGGCGAACTGGATCAGGGATGGTGGGTCGCCGAAGTCGCAGCGAACGATTGAATCCGTCGGGTCATAGTAGATGGATGATATCCCCAAAGCATCGGCGATATAGGCTGGAGATGAAAAAGGATAGGCCATGACCAGATGACTTCCCGATATGAGCGCGTACATGTTCGTTTCATGGGGCACCAGCGAGATAGCGCCGGTCAAACCCAGATGCTCAAGATAGTCGAAGTACGACCGGTCGTAGCTCGGATAGTACTGACGCTTGGTCTTCAGGGCAAATGAAACCGGCAATTGGAAACACTTTTCAAGTCCGGCTTTCAGTCCGATGATGTCATCGAGAAACGCAGACAGGTTGGTGGCACAATAATAATTTGGAAACAAGCCGACCCACCACGCGGTGTCGTCAGTGAGTGCTGGAACATCGAATATAGCGATGCATAGTCTGTCTTCCGGTGGTTGACTTATTTCGGGAAGATACCAAAGAATTGGGCCCACCACTTCAATCTTCGCATCCGGAATGATTCGTTTGGCATATTCCGCCAGGGCTGCGGTCCACAACCAGAGAGTACCGATTCTTGTCCAGCGCTGGTTGGGAATATCGGACTCAGTCCCATCACTTTTATAGACTATCGGTTTAACGTTCTGCGAGTACCAAACCATGTGTATTCTTGAACACGGCAATACCCTTGTCCATAGTGGCTGGTTTGTGTAATTAGAACTAGTCAAAATCACCGAGGCAATCAAGCCACGTCGCTCAATTTCAGCAGAAATTCCGCCGTAGGCGAAATCCCTCGCTAACAAAGAAAAAGTGGGGAACCGAAGCGTAGCTAGCGCGTATGTAAAGAGCAGTGCCAGATGATTGACTAACATCACCAGGCGCCCCATGAATCCAATCCTCGACTCACGAAGCAGACCAATGAGCGGGGATCTGCAATAGGAAAAGCTCTGGTCGGTGGAACAAACACCTCTTGTTGCTGACTGAACAATATACCGTCGTCCGGCGCGTAGCGGCTTGATCGGTCCAGCGCGGCAGTAGCTGACGAAACGGCTGTCACAACCGTCTTGGAAAAGGCTCTCTTCACCCACACCAAATACCAGGACCACTGGCGAATCTGTTTTTCTTTCGTTGGAAACGGCGACTATTGCCGTCAGACAATAGGCCCAGTGGACAAAAAACTCCATCTGAGCCCGCATCCATCGGAACAGCGGTACGGCTATCCGGCCCGATCCGAGTTCGAAATGGGCTTGGCCACAATCAATCCGCGTTCCGGCAATGGAAATGCCATCGCGACCGGACCTCAGAAGGCCAGCGGCTAGACTTCTATATGGACCTAGGGCAACTTCAACCAAGCGCTGTATCAGTCGATCCTTCAACACAGTGGTCGAATACCCACAAATGCCCAATACCTTGCCATCGAGCCAATTGGAGGCATTTTGCACCTCGCTTTCAAAGGCCAGATTGATCTGGTTGCTATTCATTCGAGGCGCGCAAAGAAAGTGGTGAGATACGACCTCGATTCGATATCGCGCCAAAGTTTGCACACCCGTTGATCAGTACCTTGTACCTGAATCCTCAACGAAAAACATCCCATGTCAAAGGCGTTCCGCGCTTCACATCCTGCCTCACTTGCATTGCCAGCAACGACTCTAAATATTTGGTGGGCAATCCTAGTCCCGGCCGAATTGCACGTACATTCTCCCGCGTCAGCAAAGCACCCGCCTTGATGTCCTGTACCACGTACAGCGAGCGGCGAAACTGGATCGACCGTTGCTCCGCGCCTGTCGGCCCATAGCTCACCTGCCCAAGCGCCTGCCAAGCGCGCTGGCTTTCCACCACCAGTTGCTCCATCTCGGCCGGTTCCATGGAGAAAGCACTGTCCACCCCGCCATCGGCACGCCTGAGCGTGAAGTGTTTTTCGATGACAGTAGCACCTAGCGCAATGCTAGCCACGGAAACGCCAATTCCTATCGTGTGATCAGACAATCCGACTTCGCAGCCAAACAGTTCCCGCAAATGCGGAATCGTCAGGATATTGGTATCTTGCGCCGTGGCCGGATACGTACTGGTGCATTTGAGCAGAACCAATTTCGCGCACCCCGCCTCGCGGGCAGCGCGAACAGTTTCGTCCAGTTCTGCCACCGTAGCCATACCGGTGGAAATAATCAGCGGCTTGCCGGTGGCCGCAACACGACGAATCAATGGCAGGTCTGTATTCTCGAACGAAGAGATCTTGTAACACTGTACATCCATACTTTCGAGAAAGTCCACGGCGGTATCGTCGAATGGCGTGCTGAACGGGATCATGCCGAGTTCACGCGCCCGGTTGAAGATGGGTTCATGCCATTCCCACGGAGTATAAGCCTCGCCATAAAGCTTGTAGAGCGAAGTGCCTGCCCAAAGGCTCTTCGGGTCGCTAATATGGAATTCGCGCTCGTCCAGATCAATCGTCATAGTGTCTGGCGAGTACGTCTGGATCTTTAGTGCATGGGCACCCGTCTTAGCCGCCGCATCAACAATCTCCAGTGCTCGCTCAAGAGATTGATTATGGTTTCCGGACATTTCGGCAATGACAAACGGCGTCTCGTCAGCGCCGACTTTTCTTCCGGCTATCTTGATCATTGTCTTTCTCCGGCTTCCATCGCGTCAAAAATAGCAGCTCCCTGAACTCGAACCATAATTTTGTTACCGGCAATTGTCGGATAGCTTACGGTCCGTCCTTCCGCTTCTTCAATCGCCCAAAGTACGTCGGTAAAGCCTATACGATGACGCATCAGTACGGTGGACGAAAAGCGGGGGTTGATTTCAAACACCCGTGGGCCTTTATCGGTGAGTCGCAATTGCACATTCATGCTTCCTCGCAAATCAAGCCCTTCCGCTATGCGCGCGCACATTTGCGAAGTTTGCTCATCATCGATTGTTTTTGCCCACCCCGTGAAGCCCCCCGTCAAGCGCCTCAACATCAGAAGACTTAAGACCTCGCCGTCCCGCTTACGGTACACGGCACAAGTGACTTCGCGATCTGCCGGCTCAAGCATTTCCTGAAACACTGCATCGGGATAGCGCTTGGC
>CAIZHL010000202.1 GCA_903932755.1 uncultured beta proteobacterium | reverse complement strand
TCGCCTGGGAGGAAAGCGGAAGTGACGAAAATTCGGTCGGCTTCCTGCATTTCGAGTTTTACAACGGCGCGATGTCCACAACCCAATGCCGTCGCCTGCGCGAGGCCCTGTCCTGGGCCAAAACGCGTCCGGTGCGGGTGATCGTCTTGCAAGGCGGCGCCGACTTCTGGTCCAATGGCATCCACCTCAACGTGATCGAGGCGGCGAGCCTGGGCGACGGATCGCCCGCCGACGAATCCTGGAACAACATCAATGCGATGAACGACCTGGCGCTGGAACTGATCGGCAGCGGCGAGCAGATCACCATCGCCGCGCTGGCGGGCAATGCCGGCGCCGGCGGCTGCTTCCTGGCGCGCGCCGCCGACCTGGTCTGGGCGCGCGACGGCGTGATGCTGAATCCGCACTACAAGAACATGGGCAACCTCTACGGCTCGGAATACTGGACCTACCTGCTGCCGCGCCGCGTCGGCGACGAGGCTGCGCGCACCATCATGCGCAACCGCCAGCCGCTGACGGCGCAGGCGTCGGTCGACACCGGCTTCAGCGACGCCTGCCTCGCCGGCGACGGCGATGCCTTCCGCATCGACGTGGCAAGGCGCGCGATGGAGATTGCGGCGGCCCCTGACCTGGCCGAGCGCCTTGCCGCGAAGCGTGCGACTCGCGCCAGGGACGAGGCCGAAAAGCCGCTCGCTGCTTACCGCGAGGAAGAGCTGACGCAGATGCGGCGCAACTTCTACGGCTTCGATCCGAGCTACCACGTCGCGCGCCACCACTTTGTGCGCAAGTCGCTGGCCTCATGGACCCCGCGCCACCTGGCGCGTCATCGCGACCTCGGCTGGACCGTTCCTGAATGAGAACTCCCGCACCCCTCACCGTGTTGGTGGTCGACGACGAGCCGCGCTCGCTGGAAACCCTGCGCCGCACCCTGGAGGAAGACTTCACCGTCTACACCGCGCAATCCGCCGAGGACGGCGAGGCCATCATGGCGCGCGAATTCGTGCATATCGTGCTCTCCGACCAGCGCATGCCCGGCACCCAGGGCGTCGAGTTCCTGCGTCGCGTGCGCAGCCAGTGGCCGGATACGGTGCGCCTGATTCTCTCGGGCTACACCGATGCCGAAGACATCATCGCCGGCATCAACCAGGCCGGCATCTGGCAGTACCTGCTCAAACCCTGGCATCCCGAACAACTGCTGCTGACGCTGAAGAGCGCCGCCGACCTGTGGCGATTGCAGCAGGAGAACCAGCGCCTGTCGCTGGACCTGCGCGACAGCCCGGAACGGCTGGTGCAGCGCGTCGCCAGCCGGCGCGGCAAGCTCAAGGCGCGTTCCGGTTTCGACCGCCTCGCCCGCGCCGCCGACAGTCCGCTGAACGCGGTTTGCGAACTGGCGCAGAAGATCGCCGGGCATGAACTGTCGGTGCTGATCACCGGCGAGTCCGGTACCGGCAAGGAACTGCTGGCCCGGGCGATCCATTTTTCCAGCGACCGCGCCGAGCGCGCCTTCGTCGTCGAGAACTGCGGCGCGCTGCCCGACACCCTGCTCGAAGCCGAACTGTTCGGCCACAAGAAGGGCGCCTACACCGGCGCGCATGAGGACCGCATCGGCCTCTTCCAGCAGGCCGACGGCGGCACGCTGTTCCTCGACGAGATCGGCGACACCTCGCCGGCCTTCCAGGTCAAGCTGCTGCGCGCCTTGCAGGAAGGCGAGATCCGCCCGGTGGGCAGCGCGCGCACGGTGCCGGTGGACGTGCGCATCATCGCCGCCACCAACCGTGACCTCGAGGCGGATGTCGCCAGCGGCCGCTTCCGCCGCGACCTGTATTACCGCATCGCCGGCATCGGCCTGCACATGCCCTGCCTGCGCGAACGGCCGCAGGACATCCCGCTGATCGTCGGCGGCCTGTTCAAGGAGTCGGCGCTGGCGGGACGGCGGTTCTCCGATGCGGCGTTGAAGACGCTGCTGGCCTATCACTGGCCCGGCAACGTGCGCGAACTGCAGAACGAGGTGATGCGCGCGCTGGCGTTGGGCGATGGCAATGTGCTCGGCGCCGAGTTGTTTTCGCCGCGCCTGCGTGTGGCGAAATTCATGACCGGCGCGAGCTTTGCCGTTGATGCTGAAGGCGGCACGCTCAAGGACCAGCTCGATCGTCTCGAAGGCCAGGTGATCGCCGCTACCATGGAACGGCACAAGGGCAACAAGACGCGTGTCGCCGAGGAACTCGGCCTGACCCGCGTCGGCCTGCGCATGAAGCTGGCGCGCCTTGGACTCATTGGAGATGAAGAATGAACGTCCTCTGGCTCCAGTCCGGCGGCTGCGGCGGCTGCACCCTGTCGTGGCTGGGCAGTGAGCAGGGCCCTTTGTTCCGCCTGCTGGCCGACGAGGGAATCGACATCCTGTGGCATCCCAGCCTGTCCGAAGCCTGCCTGGATGACGCGCGCGAGCTGATCGCGCGCTGTGCCGACGGCAGGGAGCGGGTGGACGTGCTCTGCATCGAAGGCTCGCTGCTGCGCGGTCCGCGCGGCAGCGGCGGCTTCCACCGCTTCGGCGGCGGCGCCAAGCCGATGATCGACTGGGTCAAGCAGATCGCCGGGCGCGCGAAGCATGTGGTTGCGGTCGGCAGTTGTTCGGCCTGGGGCGGCATCACCGCTGCGGGCATGAACCCGACCGATGCCTGCGGCCTGCAATACGACGGCGAAGTGGCCGGCGGCCTGCTCGGCCCGGAGTTCCGCGATCCGGCCGGGCTGCCGGTGATCAACGTCGCCGGCTGTCCGCCGCACCCGGACTGGATCACCGAGACTCTGGCGGCGCTGGCGCATGGGCGTCTGGGCGCAGCCCAGCTCGACGATCTCGGCCGCCCGCGCTTTTTTGCCGACCAACTGGTGCACCATGGCTGCCCGCGCAACGAATACTACGAATTCAAGGCCAGCGCCGAGAAGCACTCCGACCAGGGCTGTTTGATGGAGCATCTCGGTTGCGCCGGCACCCAGGCCCATGCCGATTGCAACCAGCGGCTGTGGAACGGCGAAGGTTCCTGCCTGCGCGGCGGCTATGCCTGCATCCGCTGCACCGAGCCGGGTTTCGAGGAACCCGGACACGCCTTCGAATCCACGCCCAAGGTGGCCGGCATCCCGATCGGCCTGCCGGCCGACATGCCCAAGGCCTGGTTCATCGCGCTGGCGGCCTTGTCCAAGTCCGCCACGCCGGCGCGCGTGCGCGAGAACGCGACGGCCGACCACCAATTGCGGGCGCCGTCCGTGAAGCGAACCAAGAAATGACCCGCCGCATCGTCGGCCCCTTCAATCGGGTCGAGGGCGACCTCGAAATCAGCCTCGACATCGTCGCCGGGCAGGTTGCTGCGGCCTATGTCAATTCGCCGCTGTATCGCGGCTTCGAACAGATCCTGCAGGGCAAGCTGCCGGCCGACGCGCTGGTGCTGGTGCCGCGGATCTGCGGCATCTGTTCGGTGGCCCAGTCGGCCGCCGCCGCGCTGGCGCTGGCCGATGCGGCGGGCATCGCGCCGCCGGCCAACGGCCGCCTGGCCGCCAACCTGACGCTGGCGGCGGAAAACCTGGCCGACCACTTCACGCATTTCTACCTTTTCTTCATGCCCGACTTCGCCCGCGTGGAGTATGAAAGTCGGCGCTGGCACCACGGCGCGGCGGCGCGCTTCCGTGCCACCACCGGCACCGCGGCCAACGAAGTGCTGCCGGCGCGCGCGCGCTTCATGCAAACGATGGGCCTCCTGGCCGGCAAATGGCCGCATACGCTGGCGGTGCAGCCCGGCGGCTCGACGCGGCCGCTGCAAAGCTCGGAGATATTCCGCCTGCATCGCATCGTCCGCGAGTTCCGTGCCTTCCTCGAGGGCGTCACCTTCGGCGCCAGGCTGGAGGAGCTTGCGGCGATTTCCAGTCGCGGCGAACTCGAGTCCTGGGCTGCAGCGGGGCAGGGCGGCGACCTGCGCAGCTTCCTCGCGATCGCCGCCGACCTCGACCTCTGGCGACTCGGGCGCGGCAACGATCGCTTCATGAGTTACGGCTGCTATGACGAAGGCGGTCATCGCCTGTTTCCGCCGGGGCTGTGGGACGGCGCCCTGGCGCCGCTCGACGCGGGCGCGATCGACGAAGACACCAGCCATGCGTGGTACGCCTCCACCGGTCATCGCCAGCCGCCTGGCGAGGGCAGCACGCTGCCGCTGGCGGAGAAGGAGGGCGCCTATTCCTGGTGCAAGGCGCCGCGCCTGGGCGGCCAGGTGGTCGAGACCGGAGCCCTGGCGCGCCAGATGGTCGCCGGCCATCCGCTGGTGCGCGATATGGTCGCGACCGGGGGCGGCAGCGTCGCCGCCCGCGTCGTCGCGCGCCTGCTGGAACTGGCGCTGGTGCTGCCGGCCATGGAGCGCTGGCTCGGCGAACTGGCGCCGGGCGAACCCTGGTGCATCACGGCGGGTCTGGCCGACGAAACTTCGGGGGTCGGCCTCATCGAAGCCGCGCGCGGCTCCCTGGGCCACTGGCTGACGGTGCGCCGCGGCCGCATCCACAATTACCAGATCATTGCACCGACCACCTGGAACTTCTCGCCGCGCGATGCCGCCGGTACCCCGGGTGCTTTGGAGCAGGCGCTGGCGGGCCTTCCGGCGAGCGCCACGGAGCCCTTGCCGGCGACCATCCATCACGTCGTGCGCAGCTTCGATCCCTGCATGGTCTGTACGGTGCACTAGGGTTAACCTATTGATTTTATTAGCCCTACAGAAAACAAACAGAAAACCTACAGAAAATCATTTTGCGATTTGTGGCCTAAACCAGCCATCGCGTTCATCCAAATACAGCTTTGTCATCTTGGCTGATTTGTGGCCCATGAGCGCCTGTGCAAACGCATCTCCGTAG
>CAIZHL010000201.1 GCA_903932755.1 uncultured beta proteobacterium | reverse complement strand
TGCGGGCTTCGCCGAGGACTTCGTGATCTCCGTGCCGCGCGGCATGGCCGACAAGGTCACCGCGCAACTGGTGAGCAAGCAGCCCCTGGTCGCACCCATTGCCGCCGGCAGCGTGGTCGGCACGCTCAAGCTCGCCGTCGGCGGCCAACCCTGGGGCGAGTATCCCGTCGTGGCACAAAGCGAGGTTCCTCTGGCCGGATTCTTCGGTCGCCTGTGGGATGACATCCGCTTGTTTTTCCAATGACGGCGCGGATTTTTCTCAATGGCGAATGGCTGGCGGCGGGAGAAGCCCGCGTCTCCGTCATGGACCGCGGCTTCCTCTTCGGCGACGGCGTGTATGAGGTGATCCCGGTGTACTCGCGGCAGCCCTTCCGCCTCGCACAGCACCTGGCGCGGCTGCAGCAAAGCCTGGACGGCATCCAGCTGGCCAATCCGCATCGCGTCGACGAGTGGGTCGGCTTCGTCACGCAACTGGCGAAAGCAGCCGAGTGGGAAGACCAGTCGATCTACATCCAGGTCACGCGCGGGCCGATGGCGGTGCGCAACCACGCCTTCCCGAAGAAAGTGCGGCCGACCTCGGTGATCCTTGCCGAGCCGATGACCACGCCGCCGCAAAGCCAGCGCGAGCAGGGCATCGCTGCCGTTTCGGCCGCAGACATCCGCTGGCTGCGCTGCGACCTGAAGACCACCTCGCTGCTGGCCAATTGCCTGCTGCGGCAGATGGCGGTGGCCGCAGGCTGCGTCGAGACCGTGCTGTTCCGCGACGGCTTCCTCACCGAGGGTTCCGCCTCCTCCATCTTCGTGATCAAGGACGGCGTGTTGCTGGCGCCGATCAAGAACCACCTGATGCTGCCCGGCATCACCTACGACGTCATCCTCGAACTCGCCGCGCAGCACGGCCTGCCGCATGAAGTGCGCGACATCACCGAAGCCGAGACGCGTTCCGCCGACGAGCTCTGGATGTGTTCCTCGACCAAGGAAGTGCTGCCCATCGTCACGCTCGACGGCAAGAAAGTCGGCACTGGCGGTACGCCGGGTCCGCTGTTCGCGCAGATGTACGCGTGGTACCAGGCGTTCAAGGCGACGGTGATGCGGGCCGGCTGATGAGCAATGAATCCCTGCTCGAATTCCCCTGCGATTTTCCGCTCAAGATCATGGGTGTGGCAAACGCGGAGTTTGCCGCGTCCATCGCCGCCGTTGTCGTCAGACACGCGCCGGATTTCGACATTGCCACCATGGAAATGCGCCCCTCCAAGGCCGGCAACTATCTTGCCCTGACTTGCACGGTGCGCGCCGTTTCACAAGTTCAGCTCGACGCGCTGTATCGCGAGCTGACCGCGCATCCGATGGTGCGCGTGGTCCTGTGAGCGCACCCGTCCTGCACGAACTCGGTCGGGTCGACTACGCGCCGACCTTCGCCGCGATGCAGGAATTCACCGCGACGCGCGGTGCCGACACGCCCGACGAACTCTGGCTCTGCGAACATCCGCCGGTGTTCACGCAAGGCCTGTCGGGCAAGCCCGAGCACCTGCTGCGCGACATCGGTGTCCCGGTGGTGCAGATCGACCGCGGCGGCCAGATCACCTATCACGGCCCCGGCCAGGTCGTGGTCTATCTGCTGCTCGACTTGCGCCGGCGCGAGATCACCGTGCGCGGCCTGGTCAATCGCATCGAGCAGGCCGTGATCGACCTGCTGGCGAGCTACGGCGTCACGGCGCAGCGCCTGACGGGCGCTCCCGGCGTCTATGTCGGCAATGCCAAGATCGCCGCGCTCGGCCTGCGCATCAAGCACGGCTGCAGCTACCACGGCGTTTCGCTCAATGTCGACATGGATCTCTCGCCCTACGACGCGATCAACCCTTGCGGCTACGAGGGCATGGCGGTCACCCAGTTGCGTGCGTATTTGCCACAATGGCGCGGCGGCGACGAAACTGCGATAGTTGGCAAGGCACTGGCCGCACAACTGGCCCGGCAACTGGAAGAAAAAAACATATGACGACCAAGCAAAAAGGCGAGGCCAAGACCGCCCGCATCCCGATCAAGGTGGTGCCGGCCGAAACTGTGCTCAAGAAGCCCGCCTGGATCCGCGTAAAGGCCGGCAGCAGCGCGGGCCGCTTCGGCGAGATCAAGCAGATCCTGCGCGAACACAAACTGCATACGGTGTGCGAGGAGGCCACCTGCCCCAACATCGGCGAATGCTTCGGCAAGGGCACGGCCACTTTCATGATCCTCGGCGACTTGTGCACC
>CAIZHL010000200.1 GCA_903932755.1 uncultured beta proteobacterium | reverse complement strand
TCCGGCGACATCGGCATCGGCGTCTCGATACTGAGCTACGTCGACCACGTCCAGTTCAGCCTCATCACCGTCCGCCATTTCATCCCGGACCCCGAAACCATCACCCCGCTGTTCGCCGCCGAAGTGGAAAAGATGATGCTGGCCCTGCTGATGCTGGACTGGGAGCAGCCTTTCGACCTGGCGCAGGTCGAACAGCAGTTGTTCGGCAAGGCACTGCCGCCACCCGGCACCGCAGCGCCGGAAGCCACGGCGGTGCGGACCCGGCGGAAGGCGCCAGGGGCCCCCGGCGCCAGGTCCGCGCCCGGCAAGCTACCAACTCGGGCCAAATCAGTGTCTGCCGCATCTGCGCCGCCCGCCCCCGCGATCCGGGTGCCGAAGCGCTTCCGCAAGCTCGCCTGAGTCCTAGTCCTCGAGTTCGGACTTCGCCAGTTCGACGTCGAGGCGCTCCATGGCGTCGAGCGGAGTCGCCGCCGCCGCCTTTTCGTAGAGCTTGACCGCTTCGTCCATGCGGGCCTGGCCGAACAGCATGACCAGTGAATTGGCGTACTCGATGCAGGCGATGGCCGAATCGGGCGCGATTTTCAGCGCCGACGCGAAATGCTTGACCGCCACATCCTTGCTGGCGCCGTAGGTCAGTTTTCCCACCATGGCGCCGACCTTGTCCACCACCTCGGCATGGTAGGCGCCGAGCGCGCTGTAGGCGTCGGCGTGCTTCGGTTCGAGCTTGATCGCGGTTTCCAGCGCCGACTTGATCTTGCCGCCGAGGCCCTGCGTCAGCGCCTTGATCACCGAAATCCCCTGGCTGTAGCGGCCCAGCGCGTAGGCCTGGATGTAGTACGCGTTGGCGTTCTTCGGCAGCGCCTGCTGCAGGTCCTCGCAGCGCTCGGATATTTCCTGGAACAGCGCCAGCTTGCGCTTGTCATCGGTCTCCAGGTAATTGGCGTAGATCATCGCCGCCTTGTTGGCCGCGTTGTAGCCGTCGGCGCCCGCTGCCAGGCCCGCCTCGCAGGCCTTGTGGAACTCACCCTGGTGGTACAGGCGCCAGGCCTCCTGCACCGCCGCATCGGCCGGATACGGCTCGCGGTCGCCGCGGTGCAGGCGTTCCCAGTTCTTCTTCAGCGCCGCACCGGCGAACACATACGCCTTGTCCGCATGCGGGAATTTTTTCCAGGCCGCCTTTGCCATGATGGGTCTCCTCCATTCAATCGGTCAGGTAGGTTTTTGAAAGTTCCTCGAACAGTTCGCGCGAGCGCCCGGCCAGGTAGGGCGCGGCCAGCGCCATGACCTGGAAGGCGCCGCGCGCCAGGCTTTTGCCGTCGATCTTTTTGCGCGGATCGCTGACGAACTCGAAGGACAGCCAGTAGGTCGCCACCACGGTCATGTTGATGGCGAGCGCCTGGATCTCGGCGGGGCCGGCCCGCATGTCGCCGGTCGCCACCAGCCCGCGGCAGATCGCCGCGGCGGTATGCACCTTGTGCGCCACGATGCGCTTGAAATGCGTTTCCAGGAGGCGGTTGCGCGACAGCAGCTCGTTGATGTCGCGGTAAAGGAAGCGGTACTTCCAGATGGCCTCGAACAGCAGGTGCAGGAACAGCCAGATGTCTTCCACGTCGGGCGCACGCCGCACCGGGGCAGCCAGCGTTTCCTCGATGCCGTGCTCGAAGTCGGCGAACAGGGACTCGATGATTTCGTCCTTGTTGTGGAAGTGGTAATACAGGTTGCCCGGGCTGATCCCCATCTCGTCGGAAATCAGCTGCGTCGTGACATTCGGTTCGCCGAATTCGTTGAACAGCACCAGCGACGTTTCGAGGATGCGCTCGCGCGTGCGGCGCTTGGGCTTTCTTTCCATCTATGGGCAATCTCCGCTAGCCGCAGAGGATAGCAGAAACGCCAAACCCGCCCGTCATGCCGGCCGGCGCGCGTGCCGCAGGCGCCTGAGCCCGAGCGCCAGATCGTCCAGGGTGTCGGACAGGCGCAGGGCGGTGAGTCCCATGGCGCCGGCGCGACGGCGTTTGAGCCGCGCCATGCAGCGCGCCAGCGACCGGTGCGGATCTTCGAGCACCGCGCGGTTGATGGCAACGCCGTGCCGCGCCAGCTTCGGCGCCAGTTCGTCGTGGCGGCGCAGCAGTTCCTCGCGCGTCTTGCGATAGGCGCGTTCCGAGAGCCGCTTGCGATCGGCATAACTGAACATGTTGGTGAAGAACATGTCGGCATCGTCGGATCCGGGCTCGAACAGGATGACGTCGGCGTCCTTGTATTCGATCTCGTACTTCGCCAGCCCGGTCTTCATGCGCGAATGGATGATGGCGCGGAAGGTCTGCGCGAGGACCACGGGCAAGCCGCCGTCGACCAGGCGGCGGCGCCGGAGATGCTTTTCGTGGGACGCGTGCCGGGCATCGAACGGTACCAGCGGGTTGATGCAGATGACAAGTCGCGCCCCCTCCTTCAGCGCAACCGAGGCATGCAACGTCTTCTTCAGCGCGCCGTCGACAAACCAGCGCCCGCCTATCTCGACCGGCGGAAACAGGCCCGGCAGCGCCGCGCTGGCCTGGACCGCGGTGGAGATGGGCACGGCGTCATGGCCGCGGGCGCCAAACGCGACCGATGTTCCTGAATCGAGGTCGGTCGCCACCAGGAACAGGCGCTTCCTGCAGCGCCGGAAATCGTTGCTCAGGCCGGGCAGAGAAAACAGCCGGCGCAGGAACTCGTCGATTCCCGAGCTGTCGAAAATGCCGGTGGGAATCGCCCGCGACAGGCGCTGGAAGGATGCGAGGAAATCCTGGCGCAGGGGACTGCGCAAATACTCGCCCAGAGCCTCGGCGAGCAGGGCCGGCACCATTGCGGCGCGCCGCGCGTACTCGCCGAACGCCGGCTGCAGCAGCATCGCCGGTTCGAACGGAACCTCCGCAGAATCGCTGTCGATGAACATCCGGTAGAGGTAGGCGGGACTCAGGCCGCTGGCCAGGCCGGCGGCGATGAAGCCGCCCGCGCTGACGCCGACATAGACATCGAGGTCATTGAAATCGAGGCCATCCAGCGCCTCCGAGAGCGCCATCACCGCGCCGATCTCATACACCGCGCCGAGCGGTCCGCCCCCGGCCAGCGCCAGGGCGGTGCGCGGCCGGGGGGGAGGCGAACTCACTTCAACGCTCCCCGCCGGAGGTCATCGGGCGCGTTCAGGGAATCCGGCGATCAGGCTGCGGCCTTGGCTGCGGGCTTGCGCACCGCCTTCACTGCCGCGCGGCGCACCGGCTTCGCTGCAGCGGCAGCCGGCTTCGAAGCCTTGTTGAGCTTTTCCACTTCGGCCTTCAACTCGGCGACGCGCTTCGCCAGCAGCGCGACGTCGTCCTTGGTCGGCACGCCGAGGCTGTTCAGCGAACGCGCGACGCGGTTCTCGAACACCTGTTCGAGCTTGTCCCAGGTACCGGTCGCCTTGGCGGCCATTTCGGTCACCTTGTCTTCGGTCACCTTGCGGGTTTTCTGCTGGATCGCTTCGCCTTCGCGGATCAGGGCATCGAACACCTTGTTGCCTTCCAGCTGCGCCTTGGCGAATGCGCCGAGCCCGGCCAGCCAGATTTGCTGGGCCGATTCGCGAATGGTGGCAGACAGCTGGCTGTCATTGCCGACGGATTTGAGTTTCTTTGCCACGAGCTTCTTGACCATGACCATCTCCCGATTGAAGGTATTCCCGATGCCTCGCCTGCGAGGCTGCGGCAGGCCTCATGCCTGCCATGCGCGGCAGTCTAGCGACTCGGATTAGAGAGGTCACACTAATGTCCGGCGCGCACCGCAAGGACTGCGCCTTCTGTATGATTCCGGCCAAAGGGGCCGCTATCGCAGAGCGCCGCTATCGAACAACGACGAGGAGGCAGCAATGATTTATTTTGTCACCGGGGCAACCGGATTCATCGGCAAGCGGCTGGTCGCCAAACTCCTGGAAAAGCCGGCGACCACGGTCTACTTCCTGACCCGCGACAAGAGCCCGGAACGGCTTGACGCGCTCCATGCGCTCTGGGACGACAGGGGTCGCGCCATCCCCATCGTCGGCGACCTGCTGCAGCCCTGCCTCGGCGTCGGCAAGGCCGACATCAAGAAGCTCAAGGGCAAGGTCGACCACTTTTTCCATCTCGCCGCCGTGTATGACCTCGGCGCCAGCGCCGAGGTCCAGATGGCGGCGAACGTGGTCGGCACCAGCAACACCGTGGCCCTGGCCCATGCCATCGAGGCCGGCTGCGTTCATCACGTCAGCTCGATCGCTGCGGCGGGTCTGTTCGAAGGCGTTTTCCGCGAAGACATGTTCGACGAAGCGGAAAACCTCGAGCATCCCTACTTCGGCTCCAAGCACGAGTCGGAGAAGATCGTCCGCACCGAGTGCAAGCGGCCCTGGCGCGTCTATCGGCCCGGCGTCGTGGTCGGCGATTCGCGCAGCGGCGAGATGGACAAGATCGACGGCCCCTACTACTTCTTCAAGCTGATCCAGAAGATGCGGCGCATCATGCCGCCCTGGATGCCGGCCATCGGCCTCGAAGGCGGTCGCATCAACATCGTGCCGGTGGATTACGTGGTCGACGCCATGAACTTCCTGGCGCACAAGAAGGGCCTCGACCGGCGCGCCTTCCACCTCACCGATCCGCATCCGCGCCGCGTCGGCGACGTGCTCAACATCTTCGCCCGCGCCGGCCATGCGCCGGAGATGACCATGCGCATCAACGCCGCGCTGCTCGGCTTCATCCCGCGCGGCGTCAAGAAGAGCCTGATGGCGCTGACGCCGGTGCGGCGCATCCAGCGCGCCGTCATGAAGGACCTCGGCCTGCCCGACGACATCCTGCAGTTCATCAACTATCCGACCCGCTTCGACAACCGCGAAACCGAAAAGGCGCTCGCCGGCTCCGGCATCAGCGTGCCCAAGCTGGAGGACTACGCCTGGAAGCTGTGGGACTACTGGGAGCGCCGGCTCGACCCCGATCTGTTCATCGACCGCAGCCTGAAGGGCCGCGTTGCCGGCAAGGTCGTGCTGATCACCGGCGGTTCATCGGGCATCGGCAAGGCCGCGGCACTGAAAATCGCCGAGGCCGGGGCCATCACCATCATCGTCGCCCGCGACATGGAAAAGATCAACGAGACCCTGGCCGAAGCCAGGGAACGCGGCCTTACGATCATCGCCTATTCGGCCGACGTCGGCGACGAACAGCAGTGCGCAGAGCTGGTCGCCAAGCTCAATGCCGAGCACGGCGGCGTGGACATCCTGGTGAACAACGCGGGACGTTCCATCCGCCGCGGCATCGAGACTTCCTACGACCGCTTCCACGACTTCGAGCGCACCATGCAGGTCAACTACTTCGGCGCCCTGCGCCTGACGCTGGGCGTCCTGCCCAAAATGACCGAGAGGCGCTCCGGGCATGTCATCAACATCTCGTCGATCGGCGTCCTGACCAACGCGCCGCGCTTTTCGGCCTACGTCGCCTCGAAGGCCGCACTGGATGCCTGGACCCGCTGTGCGGCTTCCGAGTTCGTCGACCGCGGCGTCGAATTCACCACCATCAACATGCCGCTGGTGAAGACGCCGATGATCGCCCCGACCAAGCTTTACGACCACGTGCCGACCCTGACCCCGGACGATGCCGGCGACATGATCGTCGATGCCATCATCCACCGCCCGGTGCGCATCGCCACGCGCCTCGGGATATTCGGCCAGGTGCTGCACGCGGCGGCGCCGCGCGTGGCGCAGATCATCATGAACACCACCTACCGCATGTTCCCCGACTCCACCGCGGCCAAGGGCAAGGCCGACGGCGCGGCGCCGATGCCGTCAGCCGACCAGGTGGCCTTCAGCCAGATCATGCGCGGCATCCATTTCTGAAAAAAGTCGGCGCTGGCGGGACGGCGCAGGGATGAACGCCCGGCGGTGCATGCAGACGGCCCCGGGCCTCCTGCTTGGCGCCCTGCTCCTGCTGGCTCCCGCCGCCGCGGCCATCGCCCAGCAAGGCGGCGCGACGGCGCCCGACCCCAACCTCGAATTCCCAACCCGACTGCACCAGGTGCAGCGGGAGGGCTACAGCATCTCGGCGCTGGTCACCCATCACGCCGCGCCGCAGGCCTTCCGCCATGGCATCGCGCTGTTCCCCGGACATCCCGGAATCCTGAAGCTGCGCGAGGAAGCAGGCCAGTTGCAGTTGGATCTGCGCGGCAACTTCCTGGTACGTTCGCGAAGGCAGTGGCTCGATGACGACATCCTGGTCGCGGTGCTCGATGCCCCCTCCGACCAGTGGGCGACCTTCAGCCAGCAGTGGCGCGAAACCCCGCGCTACGGCGCCGACATCGCGACGCTGCTGGGCGACGTTTCCGCGCGCTACCGGGTGGCGGACTGGACCTTCGTCGGCACCAGCGAAGGCTCCCTCAGCGCCTTCCATGCGGCGCGCATGAATCCCGGGCTGGCGCGGCGCCTGATCCTCACCTCCTCGGTGTTCAGCGCCTCGCGCAATGGTCCCGGGCTGTCCGCGATGGATTTCGGCGCGCTGCCGCCGGCAGCCCTGTGGGTGCACCATGAAGACGATCCCTGCCGCTACACCAGCTACCGCGACGCCCGCGAGTTCGCCGCGAAATCCGGCAAGCCCTTGCTGACGATGCGCGGTGGCGGACCGGGACGCGGCGGGCCCTGCGAACCGTTTTCAGCCCACGGCTTTGTCGGCGTCGAGCGCGAGACAGTACGTGCGATGCTGGAGTGGATACGCCGCGGCACGACTCCCGGAGCGGAGACGCCCGGGGCTCCGCCGCCGGACTGAAAGGCGCGCGGGGCGAAAAAGTCGGCGCCGGCGCCACGGCGATCGCGACTCCGGTGCGGATCGGGCTCCTGTCAGGCCTTGTCGGCGGCCGCGAGGCGGATCATGTCCGCAGCCTTTTCGCCGATCATCATGACCGGCGCATTGGTGTTGCCGCCGATCAGCGTCGGCATGATCGATGCATCCACCACCCGCAGGCCGGCGATGCCGTGCACGCGCAACTGCGGGTCGACCACGGCCATCGGGTCGATGCCCATCTTGCAGGTGCCGACCGGGTGGTAGATGGTGTCCGAGCGATTCCTCAGTTCCTCGCGTATGGCTTCATCGGAATCCATCCCCGCACTGTAAAGCTCGCTGCTGCGGATGCCGGCCAGGGCAGGCGCGTCCATGATCTTCCTGGTGAGCTTGAAGCCATCCACCATCGCGTCGAGATCATCGGGATGATCGTAGAACCTCGGATCGATGACGGGCGCAGCCGCGGGGTCGGCGCCGGACAGGCCGACCGTGCCCACGCTCTTCGGCCGCAACAGGCAGACATGGCAGGAGTAGCCGTGTCCCCAGTGCAGCCTGCGCACATGGTTGTCGATCAGGCCGACGACGAAATGCAACTGGAAATCCGGCGCCGGCGAATCAGCAAACCGTCGCAGAAAGCCGCCGCCCTCGGCGCCGTTTGACGCGATCATGCCGGTGCGGGATTTCCGGTAGCGACCGATGTCCTTCAGCAAGCGCAGCGCACCGGCCATGGAGACGCCGAGCAGGTCGGGCGACCGGGCGCGGTAGTTGAAAACATAGTCCGGGTGGTCCTGCAGATTCTTGCCGACACCGGGCAGGTCGTGGATCACCGGAATCCCGAATTTTTGCAGTTCCGCACCGTCGCCGATGCCGGACAGCATCAGCAGTTGCGGCGATTGCAATGCGCCGGCGCTGAGGATGAGTTCGCGTCGCGCATGGAGCACGCGGATTTCGCCGCCCTGGAGGAATTCCACCCCGCTGGCACGCCTACCGTCGAACAGGATGCGCCGCGCGCGCGCGCCGGTGATGACCTTCAGGTTGGTGCGGCTGGTAAGGTGCGGGGTCAGGTAGGCGCGCGCGGCATTCCAGCGTTCGCCGTCCTTCTGGGTCACCTGATGGATGCCGATGCCTTCCTGGTCGGCGCCGTTGAAATCGCGAACCAGTTTGAATCCGGCCTGGCGCGCGGCCTCCAGGTAGATTTCCTGGAACGGGTTCATCGAGCGCAAATGCGCGACATTCAGCGGCCCGCCGCGGCCGTGATGCTCGTCGTCGAAATCCTCGTTGTGTTCCGACTTCTTGAAGTAGTGCAATACCTCGCGGAAGGACCAGCCGTCATTGCCCAGCGCCGCCCAACGGTCGTAGTCCGATGGATGGCCGCGCATGTAAACCATCGCATTGATCGAACTCGAACCGCCCAGCACCTTGCCGCGCGGCTGATAGCTGCGCCTGCCGTTCAGCCCTGGCTGGGGAATCGATTCGAAGGCCCAGTTGTTGATCGCCGTGGGCAGCATCAGCACGGTGCAGAAGGGCACCCTGACCAGCATCCGGTCGTCGCTGCCGCCGGCTTCGAGCAGGCAGACGCTGACATCCGGATCCTCCGAAAGGCGCCCGGCCACGGCACAGCCGCCGGGCCCGCCGCCTATCACGATGTAATCGAACTGCTTCATGTCGCCTCCAGCGCCTCCAGCAGTTTGCCCAGCACAAAAGGCGAGAACGCCATGCCCAGATGACCGACGCCGCCGATGGCGACGTTGGTGGCGCCCTCCAGCCGCGAACCGGTTTCCTGCGGGTAAACGAAATTGTCGTGGCAGCTGTAGATCGAGACCGAGCCGCGCGGCAGCGGCACCGCTCCGCTTGCTCCCAGCGCCAGCAGCCAGGGGTTGCCGATGCGCATCTGTCGCGCATTCGGCCCGATGCCCAGGTGCGCCAGGCGGGTGCCGTGATGCACCGATCCCAGCGTGATCATGCGCGCCACCTTGTCCTTGCCGTGAGCCCGCAGATAGGTGCGACAGGCCAGTCCGCCCATGCTGTGGCCGATCAGGATCACTTGCCTTGCACCGGTCGCCGCCAGCACGTCGTCGATGCGCCGCTCAATGCCCCCAGCATAGTTTTCGATTTCCGTCCATGGCGGCTCCATGCTGTGGGTTGCCACGGTCCAGCCGGCCGCTTCGAGTCGCGACCGCAGCCAGAACCAGAAGCCGCGATTGCACTGGTAGCCATGGATCAGCAGCAGGGGCTGCCGCTCCCCGCTCAGCTTGTTCAGCCGATCCGGCCCCAGCCAGAAGGACTCGAAGGGCTGAATTGCGGAAAACAGCACAAGCAGCGCGAAGTATTCCTCGACCACCATGCGCAGCGCACCGAGCGGACCGATGCGCAGGCCTGCGGGTACCGCGGTCGAATCCGTCAGCATCAAGCCGAAGCTCAGCAACACAAGGAACAGGCGCACGCCAAGAAATCCTGCCAACCCGAGACCGGCCGCCTGCAGCGGGGTCCAGCCGGCCCGCGACACCAGCCAGCCACCCAGCAGCGCGTACAACAGCAGTTCGCAGAGCAGGAGCCAGCGCATGTGCCGTGCCGCCATCGCCGACTTTCAGCGAATCAAAAACTTCGTCAGGCGCTCGAACATCGCGCCGTACGGCGGGTTGAACAGCGACATGCCGTTCAATCCCGACTGATAGAACACTGCCTTCATCTTGGAGAAGGTGCGAAAGCCCTCGATGCCATGGTAATGCCCCATGCCGCTGGGGCCGACGCCGCCGAAGGGGAGCTCTTCCTGCGCGATGTGCAGCAGGGTGTCATTGACCGTGACGCCACCGGCCACGTTTTCGTTGAGGACGCGATCAATGCGCGCGGAGTCGTTCTCGAAGCAATACAGGGCCAGCGGGCGCGGATGCCGGTTCACATAAGAGATCGCGGCGTCGAGGTCGGCATAGGGCAGGATCGGCAGCAGCGGGCCGAAGATCTCGTCCTGCATCACGCGCATGTCATCGTCGACCCCGAGCAGCGCGAGCGGCGGCAGGCGCCGGCTGGCGGCATCCGCGGCGGCCGCCGACAGCGGTTCGATCCGGGCCCCGCGCTGCTGCGCGTCGCTCACGTATGCCTGCAGGCGTTCGTAGTGGCGGTCGTTGATGATCGCGGTGTAGTCCGGAGTATTGGCCAGTGCCGGATAACACCGGGCCACCACGGCGCGGGCCGCCTCGACGAAGGCCTGCTCGCTGCCGGCGGGCACCAGCACATAGTCGGGCGCGATGCAGGTCTGTCCGGCGTTGAGCAGCTTGCCGACCATGATGCGTTCGGCGGCCTTTTGCAGCGGATAGCCGGGGCCGACGATCGCCGGCGACTTGCCGCCCAGTTCCAGCGTGACGGGCGTCAGGTTCGCCGCCGCCATGCGCATGATGTCGTGGCCGACGCGGGTGGACCCGGTGAATAGGAGATGATCAAAGGGAAGGCGGGCGAAAGCGGCGCCGGCGGTCGCATCGCCAAGCACGACGGAGACGTCATCCCCGGCAAAATACCTGGTGACGAGTTCGGCCAGCAGTTCGCCCGTGCGCGGAGTGAATTCCGACATCTTGATCATCACCCGGTTTCCCGCCGCCAGCGCCGCCGCCAGCGGCGAAACCGCGAGGAACAGCGGGTAGTTCCAGGGCACGATGATGCCGACCACGCCCAGTGGTTGCGGGATGATGCGCGCCCGCCCCGGGCGGAACCAGATCGAGGGCGACTTCTTCTGCGGCTTCATCCATGCGCCGACGCGGGAGCGATTGTGGCGCACGGCCTCCAAGCTGGGGAACACTTCCAGCAGGCGGGTTTCATGCGCCGAACGGTGGCCGAAGTCGGCGGATATCGCCGCCACGAACCTGTCGGCATTGTCGTGCAGCAGGGCGAACAGGGCATCCAGTTGCGCCTCGCGGCGGCTGCGCGCCACACCTGCATTGCGACGGGTGGCGGCATGCATGGCGCGGAAGACGCCGCCGAATCCGGCCGAATCGACGTCCTGCCCGGCGACCGCGCCTGCTACCGCTTCGCTTGCGTTCATTCCAATCCTCCTCCTGCATGGGCATAGCGCATGTTGCCAGTCTACGCGGCGGTGAACCGGCTGATTAGGCAGGCCACTCTAACGGGAATGGCTTGGCCGGATGGATAATCGGCCCCATGGATGAGGACCTCGACAAGGAAGCCATCGGCCACCAACTGGCCGCCGGCATCGCCGAAGCGCAGGCGCTGCGTGCCGAACGGATGGATGATTCCGCCCCCGGGGATTTTCCGCGGCTCAAGGAGTGGCAGGCGGCGCGCCTCGCCGGCAATTACGCGGACCTGCTCGCCAGTCCGCGGCACAAGCCCGCTGCGGAATTTTTCCTCAGCGACCTTTATGGCCCCAAGGATTTCCGCAGCCGCGACGATGAACTGGCGCGCGTGGTGCCGATCATGGTCCATGTGCTGCCGGCACGGGCGCTGGCGACGCTGCTCGAAGCGGTGAAGATGGACGCGCTCTCCGAGTCGCTGGATACCGCGATGGTGCAGGCACTGCGCAAGCTCGGCAAAAGCAGTGCGATCGACTGGCCGTCCTACGTCGCGGCCTATCGCCTTTGCGGCCGCAGGAAGGACCGCGAATTGCAGATCGACCTGATCGACAGGATAGGCAAGACCCTGGATCGCCTGACGCGCATGCCGCTGATCCACTTCTCACTCAAGTTGATGAACGGACCGGCGCACCTGGCGGGACTGGGCGACCTGCATTCCTTCCTGCAAAGGGGCTTCGACGCCTTCAGCTTCATGAAAGGCGCCGACGAGTTCCTCGCCATCGTCACCGAACGCGAAACAGCCCTGATGAAGGAACTGTTCGCCAACCCGAATGCCAGGCGCCCGGTTTCATGATGTTGCGTGGCGGGTCGCGCTACTGCCGGCGATTCAAAAACAAAAACGGGTGACTGAAACCAGGCACCCGTTCTTGTCGGAGTCCATCAGGCAGCGGTGGATCTGAAATCTGAAGTACACCTCAGAGCGCGGTACAGGCTCCGTACAAAACATATGCTCCGTTGCGGTTGGTCAGGGTCACGGTCAGTTCGCCGCTCTGCTGATCGACCACGATGGTCCAGCCGAATCCGGCTTCCCTGCCCTGCAGCAGCAACTGCTTGCCGGACTTGTCCTGCAACAGGATCTCCGAGGTGGTTTGCGGGCCGATCACGGATTTCTTCGCCAGGTCGAGGCGCATGAATGCCGGCGCACCGATTTCTTCCGGCAAGCCGGCGGCACAGTCATCACCGCGCGAGCAGTCCAGCGCCGCCTGCGTGGCGCAGAGCAGCGGTTTCGATCCGTCGAAATCGGATGCCGACGCAGAGAATGCAAGCAGGGATAAGCTCAACAAAATCAGGGTACGAATGTTTTTCATGGCTGGCCCTTACTTGATGGTGTAGCCGCGACCTTCGAGGCAAGCGCCCTGCGCACGGTAGAAGGTGTTGATGGCGTCCTGCTTCTGGCTTTGTGCCTGCTGCTGGGCCTGGGCATTCTGCGATTTCTGGTTGTTCCGCGCGCGCGCACCGCCGGCCACGACCCCCACGGCAGCACCCTTGCCGGCACCGTCGCCGCCATCGATTATGCCGCCGACGACGGCACCGCGCAGTGCGCCCCGCGCGCGCTCGCCGCCGCCCACCGCCGGACCGGTCTGCTGCTGCGGCGCCGGGGCCGCAGCAACGGCTGCCGGATCGATGCCGGTATTGCCTTTGGCCCAGACGTAGCACTCGCCTTCATCCTTCTGCTGCTGCTGCGGACTCTGGCCCTTGGAAGGATAGACGATGGGCTTGGCGTGAGCCTGGCCGATCGCGAAGCCGATGACGGCAAGGCCGCCAGCCAGCGCGCAGGCATTCTTGATTCTGTTCATGGTGTGACTTCCAAAAATTGCGCTGCAAACCAGCAACGCGACTCACCGCAGGCGGTAAAGCCCTGCGGTTCCGCAATTCCTTCCAACCCTACTTCTTGGCGCCCTTCGGGGCCGGTTGCACCGACAAGGCAACCGCTTCGACATAATGGGCTTCGATCTGGTCGCCCTTCTTCACGACCTTGAAGTGGTCGGGGTTCTTCACGTCAAGTTCGACGATATTTCCTTTCGGGCCCTTGACGGTAATGGTCTTGTTCGCCGGATTGACGTCGATCACGTCGGCGACAACCTTCACCTCACGACCGACCGCGCCGGCGGGCTTTTCACCCGGCTTGGCGCGCACCGCATCGGTGGTTTCGACCCGTTCACGCACTCCGCCGCCCTTCTTTACTTCCAGGGTGAGCGCCCGCAGGTACTCGACAACCACTTCGTCATTGACCTTGATCTGGGCGAAGTTCTTCACGGCGTCGCCCGCGACCACGTCGAAGCTGCGACCTTCCGGCCCCTTCAGGGTAATGGTGCGCGTTGCTTTGTCTATGGCAGTCACCAAAGCGGCAGCCTTGACGCCCTCGGCCATGGCCACTTTGCCGGGAGAGGATTCGGTGATTTTTGCGCCCACCGGAGCCTGTTGGGCGAAGCCCTGCTGGGCAGAAAAAATCAGGGCCAACAGCGCGGTCTTGGTCAAATTACGCATCATGTTTTTCTCCTTGGTTTAAATGTCGGTGAATGAATCGCGCGTTCAGCGCTTGAGCTTGGTGATCTTCGAACCCTGCAGACCGATGCCGGCCATCAGGCCCTTCTGGTCGAAAATCATCGCATAGACGTCGGCCTTGGCCGTCTCGGTGTTGAGATCCTTCGCCGCACCGGCATCGATGATCACGATGTTCGGTCCGACGCCGATCTCGAAGTTCTTGCTCTTGCGGAAGTCGTTGAACACCTTGTCGCTCATGAAAAACAGCACGTAGCCGAAGGACTGGGCGCCGGCCTGCAGGCCGATCGAAACCGCCGCCGTGTTGTAGTGATCGACAACCTTGTCGTTGACCAGCAGCACGCCATCACCACCCTGCCCGCCGACCACCAGCCCGGCCTTGACGACGTTGGGGAAAGCCAGGATGCCGCGCGCCTTGGCGCCCAGCGCCTTGGCCCCCGGTGAGCCGTCATAGAGCGACTTCAGTGCCGCGCGCGAATCCGCCTCGATCTTGGAATCGGCGGCAGCGGCGAGGCGCGGCGCAGTCAGGCCGAAAACCATGGCCATCAGTAGGAAAAACGCTTTGGTCACCGAAAAATATTTGTTCATGCTGTGCTCCTTAAAATTGAGATTGTTCCTGCGGAAACGATACCGATAGTTCAGGCGCTATATCACCATGACGGTGGGTGCGCCCTTTCAATCATGCTTTATTTCTTTTGCCTGGCCGCCTCGACGAAAGCGCGCACATCCTTGGCCCAGGCGTCGATGACCGGCTTGACATGGGCAAGCGTCAGCTTCTCGGTGGCGCTCTTGAGTTCGACGCCGGTACCCTCGCGCATGCCGATGGCGACAACCTTGCCGGTATCGGTGTCCTGCACTTCATATTCGGCAGCGATAGCGGCCTGCTTGGTAGTCTTGCCGCCGGTAGCGATAAATGCGATCGGTAGCAGTTGGTAAGGCTTCAAGCCCATGTCCTTCGATGCTACGGAGGTTATGGCGGTCTTGAGACGCAAGGTTTTCGGACCCGGTTCCCGGGCAAACTGGAACAGGCCTCCCAGTTCCCGCCGCACGGCCTCGTCAAAATACGCATTGATTTCCTTCAGCGTCTGCTCGGAAACCTGGTCGGTGCTACGCGGCTGGGGATAGAAAATGTTCGGTTCGAGCAGGACAAACTCGTAGGTGCCCGCCTTCATTTCCGGGGCAATCCAGCGTTTGACCTTGAGTCCCGAGGCAGATTCGGCCTCTTTCAGCTTCGAATAGCCCCCCCCGAGGAAGCCGGACTCCATCGACTTGGCAGCTTTCTCCTGGGCAGCAACAGGACCGGCAAGCAGAAAACTCCCGGCGCATAACACAATTACCCAACGACCGATGTGCATGACGTTTCTCCCCTTTGATTCCGAAAAAAGTATTTTAACCTCTTAGTGCATTTTCATCACCGACCGCAGGGCGTGAACTGCGAAAGCTTTGCGCATGCCGCATGATCGACCGTTGGCGGCTCCACCTTATCCTCCTGCAACGCATGAACTTTATTTGGGATGACAAAAGATGGGCGGCCGATTCTGTCCTTCCTTGCCACATTGCTTACCAACGCGGCCTTGTGCCCTTGATGGTAAAGTGCACCGCTGATCGATTCGAGCAAAGCGGCGCATGGGAAATCACAAAAAATCATCAGACCTTTCCCGGCCCGACGGATCCGCAGCATCGTCTTTGCCGGCGACCAAGTCCGGCCCGCATCGGAACATCGATGGCGATGCATTCGTGCCGGCAACCACCATGAACATCCGCAGCGGAAGATCGCAGCCGTGAAACATGCTGTCGCCATTCCGGGTTGGATCCTGCTCGCCGCATCGATCATCGCGAGCGGCGCATGGGGGGCGCTGGCCCTCTATTATTCGGGCCCGCAGGCGCCCGTTGTGCAAGCCGGTCTGGCCGCAACATTTGCCCTCGCAGCGCTGCTGGCTCTGACGGGCTTGGCCTTTCGCCGCTGGCGCTGGCGCGCGCTGGCAGCCTACCTTGTGCTGTTTGCCGCCGTGACGGCGTGGTGGCTCGGCATCGAACCTTCCAACGATCGCGACTGGCAGCCGGACGTGGCCAGGCTTGCCTACGCCACCATCGAAGGCGACAGGATCACGGTGCACAACATCCGCAACTTCGCTTACCGCAGCGAAACCGACTACACCCCCGCCTGGTATGACAAGACCTACGACCTCAGCAAGCTGGAAGGCGTCGATCTGGTGGCAGTCTATTGGATGGGGCCGGCCATCGCCCACACCTTCGTCAGCTTCGCCTTTGCCGGCGGCGACCATCTCGCGATTTCCATCGAAACGCGCAAGGAAAAGGGCGAGGCGTATTCCACCATCAAGGGCTTCTTCCGCCAGTACGAGCTCTACTACGTAGTCGCCGACGAGCGCGATGTAATCCGTCTGCGCACCAACTATCGCCATGATCCGCCGGAGGACGTTTATGTATATCGGACGCAGGGGCGGATCGAGAACGGCCGCAAGCTGTTTCTCGAGTATGTACGCAAGATGAACGCGCTGAAAGCCGAGCCCGACTTCTACAATACCCTGGTCAACAACTGCACCACCGACATCTGGTACAACACCCGGGTCAATGCAACGCATATGCAATTCAGCTGGAAGATCCTCGCCAGCGGCTATGTTCCCGAGTATCTGTATGAATCCGGCCGGCTCGATACCAGCCTGCCTTTCCCGCAGCTCCAGCGCCTCGCCCATGTCAATGCACGGGCTCAGGCCGCCGACACTGCCGCCGATTTTTCGCGACGCATCCGCGAACCGGCAGCGGCAAATCCAAAACCAGCCCTGAATCCATCCGGCAGCGGCAACCACCAACAATGAGGATTGCAATGAACCATCGACTTCATGCAGCGATTATCGGGGCCGTTTCCTGGCTGGGTCTGCCTTTGCTGCTGGCGGCATTGGCCCTGCCGGCCGGCGCCGCCGAACCGCTTGCGCCGGCGCCGACGGCCAAGCGGCCGAAAATCTGCCTGGTGCTGTCCGGTGGCGGCGCGCGCGGCGCGGCCCACGTCGGGGTGCTCAAGGTCCTCGAAGAGTATCGCGTGCCGATCCATTGCATCGCCGGCACCAGCATGGGCTCGCTGGTCGGCGCCGCCTATGCCTCCGGTACCACCGTGCCGGAAATGGACGAGATCATGGCGAGCATCACGACGGAACTGCTGTTCAAGGAAAAGCCGCCGCGCGCCGAGCTGTCGATGCGCCGCAAGGCGGACGACTACCGGTCCTTCTTCGGCCCGGAAATCGGCATCACCGGCGGCAAGATCTCGCTGGGTAAAGGCATCGTCACAGGCGTCCAGCTCGAAACCGTATTGCGCCAGCTTTCCAAGATCAAGGGCTACCAGAACTTCGACAGGCTGCCGATCCCCTTCCGCGCCGTGGCGACCGATCTGGTGACCGGCAAGGCCGTGGTATTCAAGGATGGCGAACTGGCCAACGTCATGCGCGCGAGCATGTCGGTACCGGGCGCGGTGGCGCCGGCCGAGTTCGACGGCATGATGCTGGTGGACGGCATGCTCACCAGCAACCTGCCGGTCGATGCGGCGCGTGCGATGGGCGCCGACCTCGTGATTGCCGTCAATGTCGGCACCCCCCTGCTGAAGCGTGATGAGCTGAACGGAATCGGCGGCGTGGTCGGACAGATGCTGAGCATCCTGACCGAGCAGAACGTGCAGGCCTCGCTGGCTTCGCTCAAGACCGACGACATCCTGATCACACCGGACCTGGAGGGATTCGGCACCGGGGACTTCGACGACCTGAAAAAGATCGCGCCGCTCGGCGAGCCCGCGGCGCGCAAGGTGGCCGACCGCCTGGCCCGGCTGTCGATTCCGGCGGCGGAGTATGCAGCCCTGCGCGAGCGGCAGATGGTCGCCGTCGTCCCGGATACCCGGCCGGTCGACGAAATCCGCTTCGAGAACCTTGCCTTGGTAAACCCCGAGGCGGTGCGCGTCCACATGCAGACCAAGCCCGGCCAGCCGATCGACCAGAAGACGGTCGACATGGACATGCGCCGCATATACGGCAGCGGCGACTTCGAACATGTCAATTACCGTTTCATCGAAGAACCCGGCAAGCGCATCATGGCGGTGGATGCCGTCGAAAAATCCTGGGGCCCGGACAGCCTGAGGTTCGGCCTCGGCTTGTCCAGCGATTTCGCCGGAGACGCCCTGTACAACGTGCTTGTCTCCTATCGCAAGCGCTGGATCAACCCGCTCGGCGCGGAGTGGAGAACCGACCTGCAGTTGGGCAGCACCACCAGCATCGGCAGCGAGTTCTATCAGCCGCTGACGTCTTCCGGCGCCTTGTTTGTTTCACCGAACGTGTTTTTCGAGCGCCGGATCGGGGCGGTATACCAGGGCGATTCGCACATCGCGGACATCGAACGGAAGAGGGCCGAGGCGAGGCTGGACCTGGGTGCCAATCTGTACGAGTACGGAACGTTCCGGATGGGTGTCATGACGGGCAAAGTCAAGCGCGACATCGATACGGGAACGCTGCCAATCCCGGTCAGCTCGGACAAGATTAACGTTGGCGGGTATACCGCACGCCTGGTACTCGACCAACTGGACAGCGTGCATTTCCCGCGTGCGGGCTGGAAGGTCGACGCGCGCTACCTGAAGTCGGTCAGCGCGCTCGGTGCGGACGACGCCTATGACAGATGGGACTTCAGCGGCAACCTCATCCATTCCTTCGGCGAGCATACGATCAACCTTTCCGGGATGGCCGGCGGCCTTTCAGGTTCGAAACTGCTGCCGGCCTACGACCAGTTTTCGCTGGGCGGCTTCCTGCAGTTGTCCGGCATGTCGACGGGTCAGTTGGTCGGCGAAAAAATGAAGTTCGGACGCGCCATGTACTACCACCGGCTGTCGCGCAGCGCCATTTTCGAAGGCGCCTACGGCGGCATCTCGCTGGAGACAGGCCAGGTCAGCAAACCGCTGATCCCGGGCAACCGGGACGACTGGGTCCGCGCCGCCAGCATCTTCGTGGCCGCCGACACCCCGCTCGGACCGGCGTATCTGGGCTACGGACAGGCGCAGGACGGGCCCAACAACTGGTACTTCTATCTGGGCCGGCCGTTCTGATGCCGGCAGGGCGATCTCTGTTGCGCGAAGACGGCGACTAAAGTCAATTTCGAACCGGGCAGAACTCCACTGCCCGGTTACCCCGGATTACGGAGCGACTTCGATCCACCCCGCACCCGGATCGAAGCTGGCCATCGCCGCACCGACCTTCCCGGAATTCTTGCCGAGGTCCTTCTGGAAAACCTTGCCATTGTGGCTGACGACGAAGGTCATGACGCCGCTCACGCCATACTCGGCGGGAAAGGCGACCATGGCGAAGCCGGCGATCATGCGGCCGTTGATGACATAGCTGTATGCGCCGCCGGCGGCGCTCTTGCCCTGGCGCGTCAGGATGCGGAAATGATAGCCGCGATAGGCGTCACCTTCCTTGTGGCCCTTGAGATAGGCCGAACTGGCCGCGATCAGCGGACCGAAGGGGCTTTCTTCCTCGCCCTTGGCGGCATCGGCAGGCCAGTAGAGGCCGTCATGCTTGCCGGTCGTGCTGGCGAGCTTTTGCGCATACTGCAGCACGCCATCGCCGTCGCGATCGGTCGATGCATACTGGCGTTGCGCGTCGACATAGGCGCGCAAGACCTCGATGGCGCTGTTCTCGTTGTGTCCGATACGCCGGTTGATCAGTTCCTCGACACCTTCCTCGGTGGCGAAGCGCCAGGCGCCGCCCACCCTAACCAGCGGAATCGGCATCGGCCAGGCGTTGACGCCCATCATCAGCACGCGACGATCCTCGCCGCGGCTGTCGAGCACGCGGAAGGCGGCCAGCGCCTCAGACGCTTTCGCCCGCGCCGCTGCGTTTTGCGCCGCGTCGCCGCTGTCGACCAGTTCCTTGTGCTTGTCGCCGAAAATCGCCGCAAGCGCCGCTTCGTCGTTCGCCTTCAACGCCGCCACCAGGGCGTCGACGGCTGCCTCCGGAGTGGCGAAGGTCCGCTGCTCCGCAGCCGTGGCGGCCAGCGGCAAAGCCAGCAAAAAGATCAGTGCCAGCCGGCGCAAGCCGGCTTCGATTCCGAATGAGATCATGAGAGTCATCACAATGTTGATTGCACGCAGGGGATTCATGGTCAGCTCCTAGCGACGGCCGCCGCCGCCGCGGCCGCCACCACC
>CAIZHL010000199.1 GCA_903932755.1 uncultured beta proteobacterium | reverse complement strand
GGCTTCGAGCCGAGCAGCGTGCTGGATGCGACGGGCTGCATCGTCTGCCCCGGGCTGGTCGATCTGGCGGCGCGACTGCGCGAACCGGGTTTCGAATATCTCGCCACGCTGGAATCCGAAATGGCGGCGGCGGCGGCCGGCGGCGTGACATCCCTGGCCTGTCCGCCGGACACCGATCCGGTGCTGGACGAACCCGGGCTGGTGGAAATGCTGACCCACCGCGCGCGGCTGCCCGACTTTGCCCATGTGCACCCGGTGGGTGCGCTGACGGTGCAACTGGAAGGCAAGGCGCTGACCGAAATGGCCGAGCTGGCCGAAGCGGGTTGCGTCGCTTTCGGCCAGGCCAATCACGCCATCGTCGACACGCAGGTGCTGCTGCGCGCCATGATGTATGCGGCGACATTCGACTTTCCGGTCTGGCTGCAGGCGCAGGATCCCTTCCTCGCCAGGAAGGGCGTCGCCCATGACGGCGAAGTCGCCGCCCGCCTCGGCCTGGTCGGCATTCCCGTGGCGGCGGAAACCATCGCCCTGGCGACCATCCTGCACCTGGCCAACGAGACCGGCGCGCGGGTCCATGTCACGCGAATTTCCTCGGCGGCCGGTGTCGACATGATCGCCGCCGCGCGTGCCGCCGGCATCGAGGTGACCTGCGACGTGGCGATCCACCACCTGCACCTGTGCGAGATGGATGTCGGCTATTTCGACGCGCAGGCGCGACTCGATCCGCCGCTGCGTTCGCAACGCGACCGCGACGCGCTGCGTGCCGCACTGGCGTCGGGAGCGATCAACGCGCTGTGTTCCGATCACACGCCGGTCGACGATGACGGCAAGCAGATGCCCTTCGACGAAGCCGAAGCCGGCGCCACCGGCCTCGAACTGCTGTTGCCGCTGACGCTGAAATGGGCGCAGGAAATGAAGCTGCCGCTGGTGACGGCGCTGGCCCGCGTTACTTCCGACCCGGCGCGCATCCTCGGCATCAAGGCCGGCAGGCTTGCCCCCGGCATGGCCGCCGATGTCTGCGTCTTCGATCCGGTGGCCGAATTCAAGGTCAGCCGCGAGAACCTGAAAAGCCAGGGCAAGAACACGCCATTCCTCGGCATGGAGTTTCCCGGCCGCGTGCGCTACACGCTGATCGACGGCCACTTGGCCTTCGACGGCACCTTGAGTTAACGTGAAGCCACCGAATGGGTCGCTGGTGATATCGAGCGCAGCGAGCCGATCAGTAACCCCCCGTGAGGGGGGCGAAGGGGGGCGGGCCGAGCTTGCCCGCTCATGGCAGGCAAAGATGCACGCGTTTCATGATTTGAGGGTGGCAGTCGAAGCCATGAGCTAGTTCAGGCGGGCTTTCGCTTCGGCGTCAGTCACGCCGCTGACATGCACCCGCTTGGCACGCGACGTGTCGCCGCTGACGAGGCTGACCGCCGACTTGGCGACGCCCAGCGTTTCGGCGAGAAACGTGAGCAGACAGGCGTTGGCCTTGCCATCCACGGGTGGCGCGGCAAGGCGGATTTTCAGCGCGTCACCGTGCATGCCGACCACTTCCGTTTTCTTCGCGCCGGGCTGGATGTGCAGCCGCAGCGTGACGCCCTGGCCGTCGGCGACCAGCCAGCTCATGTCGAGCCGTTCACGAGACGAGCATCAGCGGCAGGACGCTGCGGCGCAGGCCGTCGAGGACGAAGAGCGCGACCTGCAGCACCAGCAGCAGCGCCAGCGGCGAGAGGTCGACGCCGCCGACCGGCGGGATGAAGCGGCGAAAGGGACGCAGCCATGGCTGCGTGACGGCATTGAAGGTCCCGGCCAGCGGGGCATGGGGATTGACCCAGGAAAATACCGCCGAAATCAGCACCGCACCCATGATCAGGTAAAGCCCGATCTTTACCAGCTCGAGCAGCGCCAGCACGGCCACCACAAAAATCGGCGCTGGCGACACGGCGACGAGGACGCCGCTGAAGCCGAGCGCGATGCCCTGGTAGGCCACCTGCCATAGCCAGGCCAGGAACAGGCTGGCCATGTCGAGGCCGAACAGTCCCGGAATCAATCGCCGCACGGGACGCACCATCCAGTCGGTGACGGCGACGATGAACTGTCCCAGCGGGTTGCGGAAGGGCGTGCGCGCCCATTGCATGGCGAAGCGCACCAGCAATGCCAGCGAGAAGAAGTCGCAGGCCGTGTCGAGCAGGAAGAGGATGATCTGGGTCAGCATGTGGATCGGCTAGTCCTTGCCGAGCAAGTCGCCCAGTTCGCGTCCGCGCGCATCGGCCGCCATGATGCCGCGCTCGATGCCGGCGGCAACGGCGCCGGCATCGAAGGCGAGCAGTGCGGCCTCCGTGGTGCCGCCCTTCGATGTCACGCGGCTGCGCAGCGTCGACAGCGATTCGCTGCTCTGCGCCGCCAGCCTGGACGCGCCGGAAAAGGTTTCGATGCTGATCCGGCGCGCCGTCTCGGCATCGAAGCCGAGATCGAGCGCGGCCTTTTCCATGGCTTCGAGGAAATAGAAGACATAGCCGGGACCGCTGCCCGAGATGGCGGTGACGGCGTCCATCTGCGCCTCGTCATGCACCCAGAAGGTGCCGCCGACGGCGCGCATGAGGTTTTCGGCGTTGTCCCGGCCGTCCTGGTTGACGCCGGGATCGGCGCACAGGCCGGTGATGCCGGCGCCGATCAGGGCCGGCGTGTTGGGCATGGTGCGCACCACGTGGCGGTAGCCGCCGAGCCAGCGCGAGATGTCCGCGAGGCGCATGCCGGCGGCGATGCTGACCACCAGCTGCGCGCCGAGCTTGCCCGCCAGCGGCGCCAGCGCTTCCTTCATTTGCTGCGGTTTCACCGCCAGCACCAGGACCTGGGCGTTCAGTGCCGCGGCATCGACGGTCGCCGTGCAGCGCACGCCGAAGCGGTCGGCAAGCGCATCGCGGGCTTCGGCGAAGGGCTCGACGACCTCGATTGCCGCTGCGGAAAATCCCTGCCGGTAGAGGCCGCTGATGAGGGCGACAGCCATGTTGCCGCCGCCGATGAAGGTGATTTTCATGTCGTGGTCTCCCGTTTTCCGAAAATTGCGGTGCCGATGCGCACGATGGTTGCGCCCTCCATTATCGCCGCCTCGAGGTCGTCGCTCATGCCCATCGACAAAGTGTCGAGACTGATGCCCAGTCCGCGGTTTATGGCTTCCTGAGTCTGTCGCAGCAGGGCGAATTGCCGTCGCTGACGTGCGCCATCAGCGGTCGGTTCGGGTATGGCCATCAACCCCCGCAGGCGCAGTCCCGGCAGTTTGCCGATGGCGGCCGCCAGGTCGATGCACTGTTCGGGTGCGCAGCCGCTCTTTGACGCTTCGCCCGAGATATTCACCTGTAGGCAGACCTGCAGCGGCGGCAGGTCCGCAGGGCGCTGTGCGGCAAGCCGCTCGGCGATTTTCAGACGCTCCACCGAGTGCACCCAGGAAAAGTTCTCGGCCACCAACCTTGACTTGTTGCTTTGCAGCGGGCCGATGAAATGCCACTCAAGGGCGAAATCCCGCAGTTCGGCCGCCTTGGCGACCGCTTCCTGCACGTAGTTTTCGCCGAAGGCGCGCTGGCCCGCGGCGGCGGCCTCGCGCACCAGAGCGGCCGGCCAAGTCTTGGAAACGGCCAGCAATTGCACGGATTCCGTTGCCCGCCCGGCGGCGATGCAGGCAGCGGTAATGCGTGCACGCACAGCTTGCAAGTTGGCGGCGATTGATGTCATATAGCGGCTGCAAAGTATATCGCACCCCCTCTACAGGAAAGCGCTCATGGACATCACCGAACTGCTGACTTTCATCGTCAAGAACAAGGCATCCGACCTGCATCTGTCATCCGGCCTGCCGCCGATGATCCGCGTCCATGGCGACATCCGGCGCATTAACCTGCCGGCCATGGAGCACAAGGACGTGCATGCCATGATCTATGACATCATGAATGACGGGCAGCGCAAGGCCTACGAGGAAAATCTCGAGTGCGACTTTTCCTTCGCCGTGCCGAACCTGGCCCGCTTCCGCGTCAATGCCTTCGTCCAGAACCGCGGCGCGGCGGCGGTGATGCGGACCATTCCGTCGAAGATCCTGTCGCTCGAGGATCTCGGCGCGCCGAAGATTTTCGAGGAACTGGCCGACCAGCCGCGCGGCCTGGTGCTGGTGACCGGGCCGACCGGCTCCGGCAAGTCGACCACGCTGGCCGCCATGGTCAACCACAAGAACGAAAGCGAATACGGCCACATCCTGACCGTCGAGGATCCGATCGAGTTCGTCCATGAATCCAAGAAGTGCCTGATCAACCAGCGCGAGGTCGGCCCGCACACCCTGTCTTTCAACAACGCGCTGCGCTCGGCGCTGCGCGAAGATCCGGACGTGATCCTGGTGGGCGAAATGCGCGACCTGGAAACCATCCGGCTGGCCATGTCCGGCGCCGAAACCGGCCACCTGGTGTTCGGCACGCTGCACACGTCTTCCGCGGCGAAGACCATCGACCGCATCATCGACGTGTTCCCCGCCGCCGAGAAGGAAATGATCCGCGCCATGTTGTCCGAATCCCTCAAGGCGGTGATTTCGCAGACCCTGTGCAAGACCATGGACGGCAAGGGCCGCGTCGCCGCGCACGAGATCATGGTCGGCACGCCGGCCATCCGCAACCTGATCCGCGAGGCCAAGGTGGCGCAGATGTACTCCGCGATCCAGACCGGCCAGCAGTTCGGCATGCAGACGCTGGACCAGAACCTGCAGGACCTGGTCAAGAAAAAAATAATTTCCCCCGGAGAGGCCCGCGCCAAGGCCGCCAACAAAGACAATTTCCCTGGCTGATGCCAGGGAAATTGTCCTGACGGACAGGTTACACCCGCCCCTCCCTTCCTCCCCTCGCGGGGAGGTGACTATGTTAGATCGCCGCGTTGCGGCTCAAATTGATTGACGAGGTTCACCATGGAACGCGATGAAGGTTTGAAATTCATGTACCAGCTTCTGACGATGATGATGCAGAAGAAGGGCTCGGACCTGTTCATCACCTCCGGCTTCCCGCCAGCGATGAAGATCGACGGCAAGATGACGCCGGCCACGACGCAGCCGCTGTCTTCGCAACATACGCAGGAACTGGCGCGCGCCATCAT
>CAIZHL010000198.1 GCA_903932755.1 uncultured beta proteobacterium | reverse complement strand
GCCGAGGGCATGGGCGGGCGCGCGGCGGGATCGAAGCTGCGATAGACGAAGCTCGCCGCGACACCGGCCGTCGCGGCGACCCGCGGCAGCAGTGCCGGATCGCGACCGTGGGCGAGTTCCAGCGCGACGCGATGCAGGTCGATGCCATCGACGCGCAGGTAAAGATCGGAAAACTGCGACGCCATGCGCGGGTTGAACTCGATGACGGTGAGCTTGTCTGTCGCGGCGTCGTGGAAAAACTCCATGTTGAACAGGCCGTGCGTGAAGCCGACCGCAGCAAGAAAGCGCCGCGCCACGTCCAGTGCCTGGCTGCGAGCCGACTCCGGCAACTTGCAGGGGTGGACGAAGCGCATGAAGCATTGCGTGCCCGGGTACATCACCGATTCGACGATGCCCAGTTCGCGCAACTCGCCGTCGAAGACGTAGCCGTCGAGGTTGTACTGGCGGGCCGTGACCGGCGTCTCCAGCAGCATGCGGTGGGCGCTGCCGGCTTGCGGCAGGCGCGCCTGTGCGATGCGCTCGAAGGGCTCGACGAGATGGCGGATTACCCAAAGTTCCCAGGCGCCGAAGCGCGCCAGCGCGGCCAGTTCATCGCGGTTGCGTACCTTGCGCGCCAGGACCGAAAACGCCGCCTTTACCGGCTTGACGAATACCGGATAGGCGATGTCGTCGGGCACCGGTTCGCCGTAGCGCGAGGCCATGAGTTCGAAGCCGGTATTGGCCTCGGGGGCCACCTCCTGCAGCACGCGTCGCGCCTGCAGTTTGTGTTGGCAGGCCAGCACCGCATTCACCGGCGTGCCCGGCCAGCCCATGCGCTCCGCCATCATTGCCGCTGCCAGGGCGCCGAACTGTTCATGGTTCGATGTCACGGCACTCCATCCGCTGCGCGGTGCGCGGCGCGCGAGGCGGTCGACGAAGCGGGTCAGGTCGAAGCCGGGCAGGCGTGCGTTGCTGGGGAAACTGAACAGGTCGAAGCCGGCATGGTCGTGGGGGAATTCGGCAGTCCAGCGGCCGAAGCCGAGCCGGTCCCAGTCGTAGTTGAACAGCACCAGGGTACGTGGCGTGGGCGAGCGGTGGCAATGCTGCCTTGCATTGTCGTCCGCTGAAACGGGCATCACTGTTTCTTCATCCTTTGCTGAGCGCGGTGTTGCCAAAACGAAAGCGCAAACCGCGGCAGGAAAATCGCCATGACTATCGCCGGGCCGGCCGTCGTCATTGCGCAAGGGGTATACTTTTCCGAATCGTACCGGAAACAGCCAAATCACTTGAGGAAACCTGCCATGAGCGAATTTAACTATGTCCAGCAGCGCTGGATCAAGCAATTCGAGCAACTCGACAATCAGATATTGCTGGAAGCGGCCGCGTGTCAAATCCGGATACTCGATCCCGGCGTGATCGAGCGTGTGTTGCAGAACGACAGCCTGGTCTGCGGTACGGACAATCCTGCCGCCTTCGCCAAGCTGCGCTCGCTGGCCATGATCCATTACTCGCTGTGGGACAAGGCCGTGGTCGCACTCGGCCAGCAGGGAGCGGTCCTCATCATGAGCGAGATCCGGGATCGCCTGCGCGCACGCTACGGCGACAGCGTGGGCGGCCCAGCCGCCTGAGCGCGGACGGCGCTCAAGCGCCGGGTCCGTTTGGCCCGGATGCTGATGTCGATTCCGGGAACTGTTGCCGGAAGGCCTCCGCTGCCTTCTTGACCGAAACAAAGAAATCCCGGCGCCCCATTTCCTCCGACAGTCCCACTCGCGCGAGCTCCTCAAGGAATGGACGCGGCGCATCGGCGATCTTCAGCTCAATTCCGTTTTCTGCCAGTTCCCGGTGGAGTTCCGCAAACCGCTGCGCCGCAGTCACGTCCATGTCAAAGATGGCCTGGGCGTCGATGACCAGCCATTTGACGGGCGGGTCCGCCGCGGCGACCAGCGTGCGGATCCGGGTCATCACATAGCGCACATTGGCAAAAATCAGCGGCGCATAGGGCCGGTAGACCAGCAGGCCCGGAATCGTGTCCGTGTCTTTTTCATCCTCGCGACAGTCGTGGAACTTTGCGTCGCTGTGGCGGATGCGCAGGACCGCATCATGCGGCCGCGAGATATCGATCAGCACCATGGTCAGCGACAGCAGCAAGCCCAGAATGATCCCCGGTACCACGCCGGCGATCAGGATCACCAGGGTCACCCCGGCGGCAATGCCGAACTCGACGCGATCGATCGTGTAGAGGCGCTTCAGGGACGCCACTTCCAGCATGCCGACGGCGGTAACGATCAGGATCGCGCCCAGCGCGACCTTCGGCAGCAGCGCGATCAGGCTCGTCAGGAAAAACAGGAAAACCAGCAGGCCGAGGGCCAGTATCAGTTGTGCAACCTGCGTCAGTCCGCCGGCTGAATCGACGATCGAGGTGCGCGACTGGCTGGCGGATACCGGAAACCCCTGCCAGACCCCGGCAAGTATGTTCGCCGAGCCCAGGGCGACCAGTTCGCGGTTCGGATTCACCTCGTAGCCATTCTTTTCGGCAAAGGTCTGCGCCAGAAGAATGCCATCCGAAAACGCCAGGAAGGCGATGGCCACCGCTGCCGGCGCCAGCGCCGCGACATCGGCCCAGCGGAACGCCGGAATGCTCAGCTGCGGCAGGCCCGAAGGAACTTCGCCGACCAGCGCAATGCCGTGGCTGCCGAGGTCGAAAGCGAAGGTCGCGGCAATCGCCACCGCGCAGACGGCCAGTGCACCCGGAATCCGCGGCAGCCAGCGTGGGAGTAAGACCAGCAGCCCGATCAGCAGTACTCCAAGTACGAAAGTCGGCACCTGGGTCTGGTGAAGTTTGCCGAACACCGTGGATACGACCTCGAAAAATTCCTCGCCTTCGGTTTTGATGCCGAACATCTTGCCCAGCTGCGTGGCGATCAGGACCAGCGATGCGCCGTTGAGGTAGCCGATCAGCACCGGTCGCGACAGCAGATCGGCGATGACGCCCAGTCTTAGGCGTGCCGCGAGCAGCAACACGACACCGGACAGGATGCTCAGAACTGCAGCCAGGACGACGAGGCGCGCCGGATCGCCGCTGGCCAGGGGCAGAATCGCCGAACCCGCCAGCAGGCCGATCGCGGCATCCGGCCCGGCGATGACGTGCCGCGAACTCGAAAACAGGGCATAGCCGACGGCCGCTGCCAGTGCCGCGTAGAGCCCGGCAATCGGCGGCAGATGCACCAGTTCGGCATAGGCGATCACCGAAGGTATTGAGACGATACAGGCTGAAAGGCCGGCAATCGAATCCTTGCCCAGCCAGGCGAGTTGGTAGCTTCGCAGCGTCGCGAGCAGCGGAAAGAATGACTGAAGGTGCCTGAGCAAGTCGGAAGCATTCATGCCCGTGATCTTGGGCAAAATGGGAAAAATTGGCAACAGGCACCCGACGGAGAAGTGAAAATGGACTCCTGCCGGCAATGTTCCTGCGGCGGACCTCTGCCTTCCGACGAGACTTTGCTCCAGCGCGCCGGTGCATAGCGCGCGGACGGACCGTGCGTGGGGACCGGCCTGCAAAAGATAGGTGTTAGGATTTAACGAAGGATTTTCATTCGGGGAATGATGACATGGGTATTCTCGACTGGTTCAAGAAGCGGCCGGGCAAGTTTGATCCGGATCGGGTGTCCGACGAGATGATTGACTGGGCCGTGGAGAAGGCGATCACGCTGACAAATCCCCGACTCAAGTTGCTCCCCGCTAGCAGCAGGCGGCTGGCACCTGCTGCCGAGACCACCATCAAGTTCCTCCGCGCGCAGGCCTCCACGCTCCCCGCCGTGCATACCCTATCATCGAAGTCATGGGCTCTCGATCCGGTGCTGCGGGCATTTTTTGTTGCACCGTCAGACATCGAGGGCGTACTTGGCGCCTCCGAAAATCTGCGCACCTTGTTTGGCAAGTACCCGGAACTGGACGAGGCGTATGCGGTACTTGGCATGGCCCTCAAAATCCAGCCGGTGTTCGGCATGGCGGTCCAAGGGGATATGGTGCAGCGCGATGTGGCCCAGACCAGCGCGAGTTTTTCGGATCATCGCACGCGCCTCTGTGACCGCGACGAGTTGCGCTTGCGCCGCGTTGTCGGCGTCGCTGCATTCGAATACTTGCTGGCCCAGGCCTTGTCCGAGATCGGTCAGGAGCGCGTCGAAAGGCAGGACCTGCAAACCAGCCGTTCGCTGATCCGTACGCGCCTGAGGCTGTTGCAGCAGCATGGCCCGGGCCTGGGTTCGATTTTTGGCGCGGCGCCGGCGGCGCAAAGCGAACAAGCCAGGCTGGCGGCAGAACTGCTGGAGAACGAGCGGCAACTCGAGGAACTGGGAGGGGACTCGGTATTGGAAGCCGAGCTCGAGTGCCTGAGGGACGTACTCGACAACCCCCAGCGCTATCTGCAATTCGAGCTGGGGCATCTGCGGTTAAATCGCATGAATCTGGTACTGGACGAAGGCATTCCGGAAGCGGCTGCCGATGTCAATTTTTCGGTCGTCGAATTGAAAGGGCACCTGCCGATGCGTAGAGCCTTCGTTCTGGCCCGCGTTCCCCGCGGGGAACTGCCGCCCCCGAAGAAGGTCAATTTCGATGAAGCGTCACGCTATTTTTGAGGTGCAGGCAAGGACCGGAAACGAAGAGGGCTTGCGCGAGCGTCAAAGATAGCGGGTGCCGTTTCAGGCCATGATGTTGATGCCGCCATCGACATAAACCGTGTCGCCGGTCATGCGTCGGGCGTAGGGGCTGGCGAGGTAGACGCAGGTAAACCCGACGTCCATGATATCGACCAGTTCGCCGACGGGCGCCCTTTCCATGGTCTGGTTCAAGAGCATGTCGAAATCCTTGAGACCGGAGGCGGCGCGGGTCTTGAGCGGTCCCGGAGAAATCGCATGAACGCGGATTTTCCGCGGGCCGAGTTCGTAGGCCAGGTAGCGGCACGAGGCCTCGAGTGCCGCCTTCACCGGCCCCATCACGTTGTAGTTGGGTACCACTTTCGTTGCGCCGTGATAGCTCATGGCAAACATCGTTCCGCCGTCCTTCATCAGGGGCGCAGCCAGTTTGGCCATGCGGATGAAGGAATGCACGGAGATATCCATCGCCATGCCGAAGCCGTCGGCCGAGCAGTCGATCAATCCGCCCTTGATGTCTTCCTTCTTCGCCGAAGCGATGGAGTGCACCAGGATGTCCAGTTGTCCCCATTCTTTCTTGATCCGCTTGAACAGGGCTTCCATGTCACCGGGTTTCGAGACGTCCAGCGGCAGAAAGAGGGGTGATTCGACTGCTTTGGCGAGGGGCTCGACGTGCGGCCTGGCCTTGTCGTTCAGGTAGGTGATCGCGACATCGGCACCGGCCTCGTGGAATGCCCTGGCGCAACCATAGGCGATCGAGTACTCGTTGGCGATGCCGACGACCAGCGCTTTCTTGCCTTCAAGGATGGGGCGGCGCAATTTATTTCCCATTACACGGTCCTTTCGGTTTTGGCCGAGGGCTTGGCCGACGCCTTGGCCTTTGCAGTGGCCCTGGTCTTTGCAGGCGCTTTGGCCTTCTCAGTCGCCTTCTGCGTCTCGGACGCTTTGGCATTTTTTACGCCGCCAAACATTTTCTCAATGACAGCGAAACGTTCGGCGCGTGCGCCGGTTGGCTTTCCGGCGGCGTGTACGGTGCGACGGATGGCATCCAGCGCCTGGGTGCGCTTGGTGGCATCGCCCGGCAGCATGTTCGGAATGGCGGCGAGCGCTGCGTCCCGGTCAAGCAACAGGCTGAAGAACTGTTCGCGCAGGGTTTGCTTGAACTCCGCCAGCGTCATGCCCTTGTTTTCGGCGCGAATCTTCTGCAGTTCGTTGAAGGCGCGCTCATCGATGCCTGCCCCGGCCATGCCGATATACACCAGGCTGCGGATGGCGGCTTCGCGTAAACCTCCCTCGGCAATACGGGACTTCAGTTCGGCAATTCGCTTCTCGATGAAAGCAATGCGTTCCGGGTCTGCTTCGGGCCGTTTGCGTGGCGCCTCGTCGGACGCCGGCACTCCGACCAGCGCCTGCAGCAGCGGGGAGCTGTAGGTCGCCAGGAAAATCTGCTCCATGGTCTTGTCGCGCATGTCGCGGTAGCCGTCCAGCGCCGCGACAATCGCGTCCGATATCTTCGCTTGCCATTCCAGCAGCGGGTTGTCCGCGGACACGGGCTGGCGTTGCTGGCGAACTTGTTCGGCAAGCAGGGCCACTTGGTGCATCAGCGGGTTGCGGTCCGAGAAGAGCTCAAGCGGCAGCTCCGAGGTATTGAGCTTTTTCATCAATTCGCTGGTCTGCTCATTCATGGATGCCTTGACCAGGGGCTGGAGCAGGGTGCGATACAAGCCGAGATTGATCTCGGAAATCTTTTGCACGGCAGCAAAGCGGCGCTCGTTTTCGGGGTCAGGCTGAACGATGGCATGGATATCGTCCATGGTGCGCGGTTCGAAGCGCACGATCCAGTCGCCGACCACCAGGTCCGGATTGGCGTCGGAGTCCGATTTCGGCGTCATCACCGCCTCGTAAAGGCCGGGCGGCAGAACGTCGATCAGATCGATGTTGGAGGCGAATTCATTGTGCTCCTTCTTGGCGATGCCCCCCGAAACAAAGATGCCGAGGTGGCCAATGCTTTCGTGGATGGCGTAGATGATGGTCTGGCCGCAGGCGCGGATATCGTCGTCCTTGGCGTAGAGATCGGCGATCCAGCCCAAGGCCTGCTGCGGCGGCGTGATGTTGTCGCCCTTCGAGCAGAAGCAGATGATCGGTGAACGGATGTTGCGCAGGTCGATGCGCTGGCCGTCGCTGGTCAGGATGTCGCCCGTGGCCAGCTTGTTGCCGATGAACAACTGATCGACGATCCACTGGATTTCCTCGGCATTCAGATTGACGTGGCCGCCCCACCATTTTTCAAATTCGAGGAAGCGTTCGGCGCCTTTATCGACATTCGCCCAGATGTCGTAATTTTTGCTCCACAGCGTGTTGGCCGGGTTGAGGTTCTCGAAGTTCTTGACCAGATGGCCGCCATCGAATTTGCCGTTGCCGAGGTCGCTGGTTAGCGCCGTTATCCAGCTGCCGCCGGCCAGTCCGCCGGTGTAGCGCATCGGGTTCTCGCCTTCCACTCCGGCCCAGTAGGACAGGGGCGAGCCGGGAACGATGATCGGCCCGAACAGTTCCGGCCGTGTCGCAGCCACCAGCATGACGGCCCAACCGGCCTGGCAGTTGCCGATGACGCAAGGCTTGCCTTCCGCCTTCGGGTGGAGCGCGATGACCTTTTCCAGGAACACCGCTTCCGCCCGCATGATGTCCTCGATGGTCTGGCCCGGCATCGGCTCGGGCGTGAAACCCACGAAGTAGCAGGGATGTCCGGCCCGCAGCGCGACACCTATTTCGCTGTCGGCCTTGAAACCGCCAATGCCCGGGCCGTGGCCGGCACGTGGATCGACCACCACGAAGGGACGTCGCAATGGATCGATCGTGACGCCTTGCGGCGGCTTGATGCGCACCAGCAGGTAATTGGCCGGTCGCTCGAAGCTACGGGCGTCCAGCACCAGTTCGGCATCGAAGCTCAGCACGTGCGGAACGGCCTTCTCCTTCTGCGCATAGTACTGGTCGCTGCGTTGCCGCAGCAGGTCCCAGAACAGGATGGTGCGCTGTGCGGCATCAACCACATACTCGCCCACGGGGCCCCAGGCTTGCAGGAAGGGATTCATGGCGAACAGCGTGTTCGGCATCGGTTTGACCGCTGCGGCGGTTTTGGCTTTGCTTGTTGTGCTGGACATTATTGATGCTCCTGGATTGCGGATTGTTTTTGCAAGGAGTTGACTTGGGAATGAATCGAATCGCCGATGACCTAAACCATCTTTGCCGCATTCTCACGTCGTGCGGCGGCTACCAGCACGGCGACGGCGCACGAGGCCAGTCGCGTCATCACCGAATCGGCGCGGCTGGTCAGGATGATCGGCACCCTGGCGCCGAGCACGATGCCCGCCGCGTCGGCACCGGCAAGGAAGGACAGACTCTTGGCCAGCATGTTGCCCGATTCGAGGTCGGGCACCACCAGCACGTTGGCGCGGCCGGCCACCGGCGACTTGATCTTCTTGATCGCCACCGATTCCAGGCTGATCGCATTGTCGAGCGCCAGCGGGCCGTCGAGGATGGCGCCGGTGATCTGGCCGCGGTCCGCCATCTTGCACAGGGCCCCGGCCTCAATGGTCGACGGTACGTCGGTGTTGATGGTTTCCATTGCCGAGAGCATTGCGACGCGAACTTCGGGAAAGCGCAAGGCATGGGCCAGATCGATGGCATTCTGGATGATGTCGACCTTTTCCTTGAGCGTCGGCGCGATATTGATCGCAGCGTCGGTGACGATCAGCGTTTCGCTGTAGCTCGGCACGTCCATCACGAAGCAGTGACTGACGCGCCGTGCGGTGCGCAGTCCGGTGTCGCGGCGGACGACGGCGCCCATCAGTTCGTCGGTATGCAGGCTGCCCTTCATCAGCGCTTCGGCGCGGCCTTCGCGCACCAGTTCGACCGCCCGCGCGGCCGAGGCGTGGCTGTAGGGCGCATCGACGATCTCGGTGTTACCCAGATCGATGCCGAATTTCTTTGCGGTGGCCTCGATTTTCTGCTTCGGGCCGACCAGGATGGGCACGATCAGTCCCATTTTCGCCGCATCCATGGCGCCTGACAGGGAACTCTCATCGCAGGGGTGGGCGACGGCCACCGTGGTGGGCGGCATGGCCTTGCAGGTGTCGAT
>CAIZHL010000197.1 GCA_903932755.1 uncultured beta proteobacterium | reverse complement strand
TTGTTGAACATGATCTCGAAGGTCTCGGCGCTCTGGTGGTAGCTCTGCAGCATGCAGATCTTCGAGACATCCGGAAAGCCCAGAAGGCGGTCGGAGGTGGCATTGTTGAACTCGGCCGCGTCGAGCAGGCCGCGGTCCATGGCCGGCACGATTTCGCCGCCGGGCAGCGCATTCACCGCCGCGCCCATGGCCGTGAACAAGTCGATGGCCAGGCCGTTGGTGCGGAACTTGAGGCCCTTGAAGTCCTCCGGCTTGGTGACCGGCTTCTTGAACCAGCCCAGTGGCTGGGTCGCCATCGGGCCGTAGAGGAAGGACTGCACCGTGGTGATGCCGATGGAGGCATAAAGCTTGGCCAGCAGTTCCTTGCCGCCGCCATACTTGTGCCAGGACAGGAGCATGTTGGCGTCCATGCCGAAGGCGGGACCGGAATTCCACAGCGCCAGGGCGTTCTGTTTGCCATAGTGATAGCCCAGCACACCGTGGCCGCCGTCCAGCGTGCCCTTGGACACGGCTTCGAGCAGGCCGAAGGCGGGAACCACGGACCCCGCGGGAAGCACCTCGATCTTGAGGTCGCCGCCGGTCATGTCATTGACCTTCTTGGCGAAATCCAGCGCGTACTCGTGGAAGATGTCCTTGGCCGGCCAGGTCGATTGCCAGCGCATGTTGATCGGGCCGGCCTGCGCCGCCGCGATCATCGGGAAACCCGCGGCGACGGCACCTACCGTACCGGTGGCGGCAGCGGCGAGGAACTTGCGACGGGACGGTTTCTGTTCGGGTTGCTTGGTATCGGACATGGACTCCTCCTGAAAACGATGGTGTATGTGCGGCCGCTTCGGCGAATGCCGTGACGACCTGCGGTCTTGGTTTTTGAATCTTCGGGACTGCGACTGACGAGGCCACTTTACCAGAAAGAGAATTTGTCTGACAATAGGACAACAATTATTTGAGGCATCAATGTCCGCACGCCCATCCCCTGCAGACGGACCCGACATTCCACCGGGTCCCGAGTTGAGCCGCATCGCCCGGCCACTGAGGCTTTCGGAGGAAGTTTCGGGAGACCTGCAGCGCCGCATCTCGCGCGGCGACATCAAGCCAGGCGATCGCCTGCCCACGGAAAAGGCGCTAGGCGAGGCCTTCGGCGTCAGTCGCGCCGTGGTGCGCGAAGCCATCGCGCGACTCAAGGCCGACGGCCTGATCGACACCCGGCAGGGTTCGGGCGCCTTCGTCGTCGACGCGCCGAAGACCATCAACCTGCGCTTCTGGCAGGGTGCCGGCCCGGAACTCGAGGAACTGCGCGACATCTTCGAGTTGCGCGCCATGGTCGAAGGCGCGGTTGCCGAACTCGCCGCGCAGCGCCGCGACAAGAAGGATCTCAAAGCCATGACCGAACAGCTGCAGGCCATGGATGACGCCCTGGCCGGCAGTCGCGACGGCACCGAGGCGGACGACAATTTCCACATCGCCATGGCCCGCGCGACGCACAACTCCTACATCGGCCGCCTGGTGGAATTCCTCGGCCGCCATTTTTCCGATTCCCGCAAGCTTTCCTGGCATGGCACCCGCAAGGAACTGGCGCATCCGCAGGAAGCGCAGCGCGAGCATCGTGCGCTGTTCGAGGCGATCTCCAGCGGCAACGCCGAAGACGCAAGGCGTTGCGCCCAGGACCACCTGCGCGGCACCGCCGGACGCTTCGGCATCAAACTGGCACTGGATATCGAGCGCGCACTCCCGAAGCCGGTTCCGGCCGCAACCAAGACTCGCGGCAGGCGCTAAACTAGCCTCCGCCCCGCCACCGACCACTGCGCCCGCCCCCCATGCTCGATATCACCACCGCCGCATTCTGGATTGCGGTACTGCAAATCATCCTGATCGACATCCTGCTCGGCGGCGACAA
>CAIZHL010000196.1 GCA_903932755.1 uncultured beta proteobacterium | reverse complement strand
ATCTCCAAGCTTGGCGACATGTTCACGCCACAGGGTGGAACCAACATTTCAGGCATGCTGGCGGCCCTGGCTCAGACCGATGAAGGCAAAAGTTTGCTGAACAAGATAACCGGGGTAGCCGACAGCGGAAAATAAGCACGCATCACCGATGCCATTTATGGTCGTCTTCAGAAATCGTGTGCGGAAACAAAAAGTCGGCGCTGGCGAGACGGCGCTCAGGCGCCTGCGTGCAGCCTGACCGGAATCCGTTTCGCGCCGAAGGGTGTGCCGAATTTTCCGTAGCGGCCGGCGACGGCCGCGCCGCAATGCCGGCAATGGCCCGTGTCGTCGAGCGCATAACCGAGGATTCGGTACCAGTCGCGCTGGACCACCGGCTTGCCGCAGCCGGGGCAGAGCGTCTGGTCGCCGGCCTTGTCGTGCATGTTGCCGGTGTAGACGTAGTGCAGGCCGGCGTCCATGGCGATGCGGCGGGCGCGGGCCAGGGTCGCCGGCGGTGTGGCCGGGATGTCGCGCATCTTCCAGTCGGGGTGGAAGGCGGAAAAATGCACCGGCACGTCCGGGCCGAGTTCCTTCGCCACCCAGGCCGACAAGGCTTGCAACTCGGCGTCGCTGTCATTCATGCCGGGGATCAGCAGGGTGGTGATCTCCAGCCAGCAGTCGGTCTCGTGGTGGATCATGGAAAGGATGTCGAGCACGGGCTGCAGCTTCGCGCCGCAGAGCTTGACGTAGAACTCGTCGGTAAAGGCCTTGAGGTCGACGTTGGCGGCATCCATCTTCGAATAGAACTCGCGCGCAGGGGCGGGGTGCATGTAGCCGGCCGTCACCGCCACCGCCTTGATGCCGAGCGCATGGCAGGCGTCGGCGGTGTCCATGGCGTACTCGGCGAAGATCACCGGGTCGTTGTAGGTGAAGGCGACGCTTTGCGAGCCGTGCTTCTGCGCGGCGCGGGCGATCATCTCCGGCGTGGCGTCGTCCATCAGGCGGTCCATGTCACGCGATTTCGAGATATCCCAGTTCTGGCAGAACTTGCAGGCCAGGTTGCAGCCGGCGGTACCGAAGGAAAGGATGCTCGAGCCCGGGAAGAAGTTGTTGAGAGGCTTCTTCTCGATCGGGTCGATGCAGAAGCCCGAGCTGCGGCCGTAAGTGGTCAGCAGCATTTCGCCGCCTTGCATGGCGCGCACGAAGCAGGCGCCGCGCTGGCCTTCGTGCAGCCGGCAGTCGCGCGGGCAGAGGTCGCACTGGATGCGGCCGTCGTCGAGTTTGTGCCACCAGCGGGCAGGCACTCCTGTTATGGGCTCGGCGCTTCTTTCCATTTTTTCACCTCGTAGCGCTGCAGTTGCACCTCGGGCGACCAGAAGTCGGCGGGCAGGCCGGCCTTCTGTTTCAGGTGGGCCATGAACTGGCGCGGGTCAGGGATCTGTTCCCAGACCTGCGGCAGGAAGGTGCTTCTTTTCTGCCCGGCGATGAAAATGACGCCGTCGATGTTGGGCCGCAACTGGCGCAGGGCGTCGGCTTCGTCGGCAAACGTCATCGGCTGCGGCGCGGTCAGCAAGGAGACTTCGACGCGGGTGCGCGCCAGTTCCTCGGCTTTGAGCGGCGGGAAGCGCGGATCGCTGATCGACGCACTGACGGCATTGGCGCGCACGTCCTGGTCGAGCGGGCGATGCGCCTGCAGCGAGCCGATGCAGCCGCGCAGGGCGCCGTTCTGCGTCAGCGTGACGAAGGTCGCGCCGGGCCGGGCAAGCAGCGCATGCACAGGCTCGGGCTGCGTCGGCAGCCCAAGCCGGGCGGCGATGGCATTGCGCGCGCGCACCAGCAGTGCCGGGCCGGGATCGGCGACCACGGCCGGCGGCTCGTAGAGCGCGAAGGAGGCATAGCCGACCACGCGCGCCTTGTCGCCGGCGGTGTCGCCCGAATTGCATTGGGCGATCCGTTCAATGTGCATGCCGCGGGCGCGCGCGACCGCGATCAGGCCGTTGATCGGCAGCGCGCCGCAGGCCTGGTCGAAGCTGGTGAGCTGCTTCAGGGCCAGGATGTCGTCGGCCGAGGCATGGTCGATCTTTTGCGCCTCCGCATAGCCGTGGAAATGCGAGAGGTCGGAGCTGATCACGATCAGGGTTTCCGGCCCGCCCCAGAGCCGGGCAATGACCTGGGCCACCTCGGCGGCGCCGGTCTTGCCTACGGCCAGCGGCACCAGCTTGAACTCGCCGAGCACGGTCTGCAGGAAGGGCAGTTGCACTTCCAGCGAATGTTCCTGGGCGTGGGCGGCGTCGCTGGCGACGATCTGCGGCAGGTCGGCCAGGGCATCGAGCGCGGCGCGATCGAGGGGAATGCTGCCCAGCGGGGAAGCGAAGGCTTCCACGGTCGGTGCCGCCAGTCCGTGCACGGCGACGCGGTGGCAGGGGCCGAGCAGCACCACGCGGCGGATGCGTCCGGCCAGCGGGGCGAGGAGGGCATAGGCCTTGCCCGCCGTGCCGCCGGAATAGACGTAGCCGGCGTGAGGCACGATCAGCGCCTTGAGCAAATCGGTTGTGGCCGGTGAAGAACTCGGCTCTGGCGGGACGGCAAGGGCGAGGCAGGTCGCAAGCTCGTCGCGCAGGGCGGCGGCATCGCCGGGGTAGAACATGCCGGCGACGGCGGGCGGGCGGGTGGCGGTGGCAGCGGTCATGTGGTTCCTCGCGCGAATTCCTGTAGGCCGATTGTATAGAATTGGGCCATGGCTTATTACGCACTGGTTCCGGCCGCAGGCTCGGGTTCGCGCATGCATGCGCTGTCCGGTCGCGCCCTGCCCAAGCAATACCTGCCGCTCGCCGGCCAGCCCCTGATCCGCCATGCCCTGGAAGCATTGTGCGCCACGCCGGCGATCGTGGAGGTGTTCGTGGTGCTGGCGCCCGATGATGCGCTGTGGCCGGCGGCGGCGATGGCGGATCTCGGCCCCAAATTGCGCGTCCTGCGCTGCGGCGGCGACACCCGCGCGCAGAGCGTCGCCAACGGCCTGCGGGCGATGGCGCATGAACTCGGCGGCGAGGCCGAAATCGGTGACGACTGGATCCTGGTGCACGACGCGGCGCGACCCTGCCTGACCGTCGCCATGGTCGAGAATTTGATCGCGGAAGTGGGCGAGGATGATGCCGGCGGCCTGCTGGCAGTGCCGGTCGCCGATACCCTGAAGCGGGCCGACGAAAGCGGCCGGGTGCACCAGACGGTGCCGCGCGAGGGGCTGTGGCAGGCGCAGACGCCGCAGATGTTCCGCCACCGCCTGCTGCTCGATGCGCTGGATTTCGCGCCGCAGGTGACCGACGAAGCCAGCGCCATCGAAACACTGGGCCTGCTGCCGCACCTGGTGCCGGCCGATGCCAGCAATCTGAAAGTGACGTATCCGCTTGACCTGCAGCTTGCAGAATGGATATTGCAGAGCCGGAAGGCGGAGAGGAAGCAATGAAGCGCGCGATGAAGTCCTTTTTGGGGTCGGTCCTGATCGTACTGTTCGCGGCCGCCGCGCCTGCCGTGGCGAACACTCCCGGCGAAGTCGAGATCGGCGGCACGCTGCGCGAGGCGGCGATGCAGGGCTTGTCCGGACCTTCGCGCAAGCTGTCGGAATTTCGCGGCAAACCGCTGCTCATCAACGTCTGGGCCAGCTGGTGCGGACCCTGCCGCTCGGAAATGGGCTCCCTGGAACGGCTTTTCTGGCGCTACGAAGGCAGCAAGTTCGCGATGATCGGCATTTCCACCGACGACTATCGCGACAGGGCCGAGGCCTTCCTGAAAGTGTCGCCGAGCAGCTTCAGCCACTTCATCGACAAACAGCTGGAACTGGAAAACATGCTGGGCGCCAACCGGCTGCCGCTGACGGTGCTGGTCGATGCGCGCGGGCGCGTGGTCGGCAAATACTACGGGGCCAAGGATTGGGACAGTCCCGAGGCGCGGGCGCTGATCGGCAAGGCCCTCGGCATCCGCATGGAGGCGAAATGAGCGCGGCCGACGAAACCCGTGACAGCACCGACGGGCCATCGCGCGACGAGCTCGATGCGATGCGCGAGGCCGTCCTGATCGAATTCGGCGCCGCCCACTGCGGCCACTGCCGCGCCGCGCAGCCGTTGATCGCGCAGGCGCTGGAACAGCATCGCGCGGTGCGGCACATCAAGGTCGAGGACGGCCCCGGCCGCAGGCTGGGACGGTCGTTTCGCGTCAAGCTCTGGCCGACGCTGGTTTTCATGCGCGAGGGCGGCGAGGTCGCGCGCCTGGTACGCCCGGCCGATGCGCAGTCGATCGCAGAGGCGCTGAGCCGGATCGATGGCGGCGCCGCAGAGGGAGGTTCCTGAAATGAATTTTCCGTTTCGCATCGGACAGGGCTATGACGTCCATGCCCTCGCGCCCGGGCGCAAGCTGATCCTCGGCGGCGTACACATTCCCCATCATCTGGGCCTGCTCGGACATTCGGATGCCGATGCGCTGCTGCATGCGATCACCGACGCCATCCTCGGCGGTGCCGGCCTGGGCGACATCGGCGGCATGTTTCCCGACACCGGCTCGCAGTGGGAGGGGGCGGACAGCCGCACCCTGCTGCGCGGCGCCATGGATGCGGTGCGCAAGGCGGGCTGGCGGGTGGGCAACATCGACGCCACCGTGATCGCCCAGGCACCGCGCATCGCGCCGCACGTCGCGGCCATGCGCGCCAATATCGCGGCCGATCTGGAGATTGCGGTCGCCGACGTGAATGTGAAGGGCAAGACCAACGAACGCCTCGGCTTCGAGGGACGCGGCGAAGGCATCGCGGCGCATGCCGTGGTCCTTCTGGTACGCGCGGATCCGGCCTGAATGAGCGCTCCGCACGGCCGCCCGAAGGGGCGCCAGTCACCACATGGAGCCGCGGAGCGGCGAACCCTTGTCACCCCCTCTCTTGGGGAGGGGGTTGGGGGGTGGGTGCTCATATGAGCGACTCGCGCCCGCACCGGGTGTTTTTCGCGCTGTGGCCCGACGACGAGGCAGCCGCCCATCTGTCTGCGCTGGCGCATGAGCTGACGGCGCGCGGCGGCGGCCGGACCATGCGCCCGGCCTCGCTGCACCTGACCCTGGCCTTCGTCGGCGCGGTGGCGCCGGACCGGATTTCATTGCTTGAGGAAATCGCCGGCGCGGTGCGCGTCGAACCCTTCGAGCTGAGCCTCGACCGGCTCGGCTTCTGGCCGCAGCGGGGCATCCTGTGGGCCGGTTGCCGGCAGACACCGGCGCCGCTGCGCCGCCTGGCAGGGGCGCTGGTCACAGACCTGCGCGACGCCGGTTTTGTCATCGACCATCGTTCCGGCGCCGACCTGGTGCCGCACATCACCCTGGCGCGCCGCGCGCGCTGCGCCTCGCTGCCAAGGCTGGGAACGCCGATCCGCTGGCCGGTCGATGAATTTGCCCTGGTCGAGAGCCACCTGCATCCTTCCCCGGCGAGCTACAGGACGCTGGCCAGCTTCCCGCTCGCTGCCGCAGGGGCCGATTGAATTAGAATCCTGTCATTTGGGAGCCGATGATCGTGGTCAAGCTGTTTCGCGTCAGGAAAACTACACCGCGGCTGGAACGCCTGCATGAGCTGAGCCTGTTCGTGAATCTGACGCAGGCCGAACTGCAGATCGTCGACGGCCTGCTGCATGAGCGCCACTACCTCGAGGGCGAAGTGATCTTCGACGCCGGCGAGGAAGGGCAGGCGATCTACATCATCGCCTCGGGCGAAGTGCTGATTTCCCTGCCGGAGGCCGCTAACGGACGGCGCGCAACGCAGGCGGCCGTCATCGATCCGGCGACGTCGCATCCCCTGCGCCGCCAGGGCGACACCGGGCTCGTCGCGCAGCTCGGCCCCGGCACCTTCTTCGGCGAACTGGCGCTGCTGGACAACTCGCCGCGCTCGGCGCAGGCCCGTGCCGCCAGCCCCTGCGAGCTGATCATCTTCTTCCGCGACGATTTCGTCAGCCTGCTCGACACCCATGCCCGCATCTCCTCGAAAATTTCGCGCCAGCTCGCCTGCCACCTCGGCACGCGGATGCGCAGCATGGCGCTGTCGATGAGCGCCCACCAGCACCTTCTCTAGCAGAGCCATGAGCGCATCGTCGACCAGGGCGGCGACGCCGCACGCGGCCCATCACGGTTCCGGCCCGGTGGTCTGGGCGGCGATCATCGCCACGACCTGCCTGCTGCTGCTGGTATTCCAGAAGGTGCTGTGGCTGGTGGTGCCGGTCCTGCTGGCGCTGATCCTGTATTACTTCCTTTATCCCGCGGTGAGGGCGCTGATCTACCGCGGCATGAGCCGCGATGCCGCGGCCAGCCTGGTGACCCTGGCCTTCCTGCTGCTGGTGGGTCTGGTCGGCGTCGCCCTGATGCCGCGCCTGACCAGCCAGCTCACGCAGTGGCAGGAAACGGTAGATCGCTACGTGCAGGGCGGCACGCAACTGCTCGATGCTTCGCTGCGCGCGCTCGAACGCCACTCGCCGCCGCTGGCCCGCGCCCGGCTGGCCGACACGGTCGCCGCGCGGCTGGCGCAGAGCACCGGCAACGTCGCCGACCACCTGGAGCCGGTGGCGCTGGGCATCATGGCGTGGACGCCGTCGCTCTTGCTGGCGCCCTTCCTGGCCTTCTTCTTCCTGCGCGACGGACGCCGCTTCAAGCGCTTCCTCGGCGCCGCGGTACCCAATGCGTTTTTCGAGAAGACCCTGTTCCTGCTGCATGAAATCGACCGCACGGCGCGCGCCTATTTCCAGGGACTGATCAACCTGACCATCCTCGACACCCTGACCCTGGCCGCCGGGCTTTGGCTGCTGGGCATCCCCGGGCCGCTCGCGCTGGGGCTGATCTGCGCGGTACTGGCGTGGGTGCCCTATGTCGGTTCCATCCTCGGCGGTCTCCTGGTGGTGCTGGTGGCGGCGACGGATTTTCCGTCCGACCCGTCGATGGCCTACTGGGCGATCGGCCTCTTTGGCCTGGTGCGCCTGCTCGATGATTTCCTGTACATGCCGATGACCATCGGCAAGAGCCTGGAACTGCATCCGCTGATCACGGTGCTGATGATCTTCGCCGGCGGCGCCGTGGCCGGCGTGGCCGGCCTGATGCTGGTGCTGCCGGTATTGGGCGTGGTGATGGTGATCGGCGAAACCATAGGTCTCATCGTCACCGATCCGCGCCTGATGGCGCGGCACCGTCACGCCAAGGCGCTGCGCCGGATCCAGGCCAGCGCGGATTTGTAAGGCCGCGGCCTCAGGCCGCCGGCGGATCGTTGCGGTTGCGCATGTGCCGGGCCAGGTCGTCGAGCGCCTTGTCGAGACCTGCGCGCAAGGCCTCGTCCTCGATCACTTCGGCCATGGCCTGGCGCATGCACAGCATCCACTGTTCGGCTTCCGCGCTGGCGATGGCGAAGGGCAGGTGCCGCGCGCGCAGCATCGGGTGGCCATACTTTTCGACATAGAGCTGCGGTCCGCCGAGCCAGCCGCAGAGGTACATGAAGAGCTTTTGTGCGGCGCCGGAGAGGTCGGGTTGGTGCAGCTTGCGGATGCCGTAGGCCTCGGGCAGGGTGTCCATCAGTTCGTAGAAGCGACTGACCAGGCGGCGCACGGCGGCTTCGCCGCCGATGCGTTCAAAAGGGGTGGCAGTGGGAGCAGGTGTGGTGGTGTCGTTCATGGGGCGGCGGAATCGTTCGGGTTGAGGGGGCGCAGCACCAGGCGGGCGAGCAGGCCGCCGCCTTCGCGCGGCAGCAGTTCCAGGCGGCCGTTGTGGGAGCGCGCGATGCGCTCGACGATGGCCAGCCCGAGGCCGGCGCCGGCGGTGTTGCTGCGCGCTGCTTCGAGGCGGGCAAAGGGACGCTTGATGCGCTCGACATCCTGCGGCGGGATGCCGGGGCCGCGATCCTTCACCTCGATCACGAATTCGCCGGCGGCGGCGCCCAGGTCGAGTTCGATCGGCTTGTCGCTGCCGGCATAGCGCAGCGCGTTGTCGATCAGGTTGCTGACCGCGCGGCGCAGGGCCTGCGGCCGCAGGGCCAGGTCGGCCCGGAAAGTTTCCGCTGGGACGCGCAGCGCCGGCGCCGGCGGGACGGCGGCGGCCATGTCCACGGCGAAGCCGCGGCGCCGGTACTGGCTGGCGACGTCCGCCAGCAGGGCGGCGAGATCGACGGCCTGCGGCGCTTCGCCGCCTTCCGAGCGGGCGAAGTCGAGGAACTGGCCGATGGTCTTGTCCATTTCCTCAATGTCGGCCGTCATGCCTTCGCGCAGGCCGTCGTCGGCGGACATTTCGATGCCCATGCGCAGTCGGGTCAGCGGCGTGCGCAGGTCATGGGAGATGCCGGCCAGGATCAGGGCACGATCCTGGTCGATCTGCGCCAGATCGGCGCTCATCTGGTTGAAGGCGCCGGCGACGGTCGCCAGTTCGGTCGGGCCGCCTTCGTCCAGGCGCGGCGGCGTCTCGCCAGCGCCGACTTTTTGCGCGGCTTCCTGCAAGGCCTTGAGCGGGCGGGTGATGCGGAACACGATGAGCCAGGCGCCGAGCAGAGACAGCAGCAGCGCCGCCACGCCCCAGCCCAGCCAGCCCAGCGGGAACACGCGATCGATGCGCTCGCGCGGCAGGGCCAGCCAGTAATCGCCGTCCTCGCTGTCGTCGATGCGGAAGTTGAGGAAGAGGGCGTGCTCGCCTTCACGTTCGAGGGACAGGCGCGTGTGCGGACCCAGCTGTTCCCTGACCAGTTCCTCGACGCGGTGCAGGAAAAACCGGTCGGGCAGGGGTTCGATCTGGTCGGAGGCTTCCGCCGGATAAATGTGGATGCCCTCACGGTCGGACAGTTCGCGCAGCAGTTCGCGGCGCGCCTCGGGTCGCGCCGACACCAGTGCGGCACGTGTCAGGTTGGCGACGCTGACCATGGTCTGCGCCAGCTGTCGGGCGCGCGGTTCGCGCTCGTAGGCCCTGAAGATCGCGAACCATGCGACCACGGAAATCATCATCAGCAGCGCGACGAGGAGGAATGTGCGCCAGAGCAAACTCTGCGGCAACAGCCGCATCCGATCAGTCGCCCCCTTCCACGGGAAGGGGGATGGGGGGATGGCCGTCATTTATCT
>CAIZHL010000195.1 GCA_903932755.1 uncultured beta proteobacterium | reverse complement strand
CGACATCATCCTGTTCAATACCTGCTCGGTGCGCGAAAGGGCGCAGGAAAAGGTGTTCCACGATCTCGGCCGGGTCAGGCACCTGAAACAACTCAATCCCAAGCTGGTGATCGGCGTCGGCGGTTGCGTCGCCAGCCAGGAAGGCGCGGCCATCGTCGCCCGCGCCCCCTACGTCGATCTCGTCTTCGGCCCGCAGACCCTGCACCGCCTGCCGCAAATGATCGCCGCGCGGCGCGAGAGCGGAAAAGCTCAGGTCGACATTTCCTTTCCCGAGATCGAAAAGTTCGACGCCCTGCCCGCGGCCAGCGTGACCGGAACCTCGGCCTTCGTTTCCATCATGGAGGGCTGCTCGAAGTACTGCACGTTCTGCGTCGTACCCTATACGCGCGGCGAAGAGGTCTCGCGACCGCTGGCGGACGTCGTGGCGGAAATCACCGGACTGGTTGCGCGCGGGGTGCGTGAAATCACCCTGTTGGGCCAGAATGTAAACGCCTACCGTGGCACCATGGACGACGACGAAACAGACGGTGAAACAGCAGACCTGGCCTACCTGATCGAAACCCTGGCCGGCATGGAGGGCATCGAGCGCATCCGCTACACCACCTCGCATCCGCGCGAGATGACGCAACGCCTGATCGACACCTACGCCGGCACGCCGAAGCTGGTTTCGCACCTGCACCTGCCGGTGCAATCCGGTTCCGACCGCATTCTTGTAGCTATGAAGCGCGGCTACACCGTGCTGGAATTCAAATCGCTGGTCAGAAAACTCAAGGTGGCACGGCCGAATCTTTCGCTCTCGTCCGACTTCATCATCGGCTTCCCCGGCGAAACCGAAGAGGACTTCGAAAAAACCATGCGTCTGGTCGAGGAACTCAACTTCGACAACAGCTTCTCCTTCGTGTATAGCCCTCGACCGGGCACGCCCGCCGCCGACTTGGCCGACGACACGCCGGCGGAACTCAAGATACAGCGCCTGATGCGCCTGCAGAAAACCATCGAAGCCCAGGCCCTGAAAATCAGCCAGGCCATGGTCGGCACGACGCAGCGCGTCCTGGTCGAAGGCCACGCGCGCAAGGACGCCAGCGAACTGGCGGGCCGTACCGACAACAACCGGGTGGTCAACTTTGCCGGCAACGAACGCCTGATCGGCCGCTTCATCGATGTCACCATCACCGCCGCGCTGCCCCACAGCCTGCGCGGCGAAGTCGTCACGCAGCAATAGCCCGCAGTCCGCATCCGGCAAATGACCAACCCCCGCGCCTTGAGTCTTGAATTGCAGCCGCCGGACAACGCGCGGCTGCAAAACCTGTGTGGCGCGCTGGACGAAAACCTGCGCCAGATCGAAGCCGCGTTCGACGTCACCATCAGCCGCCGCGGCCAGCATTGCCGGATCAACGGTGAGTTGGCGCAGTCGCGGCTCGCCGCCACGGCCTTGCAGCTTTTCTACGAGCAGGCGGGCGATCCGCTGTCGATCGACGAAGTGCAGCTCGGCCTGATCGAGATCACGCGCAACCGCAACGCGGGTTTGCCATACTCGCCGGTACCGCCGAATGCCGGACTGCTGACACGCAAGACCGATCTGCACGGTCGCACCCCGAACCAGGTCCGTTACCTGCGCGACATCCAGGAACACGACATCACCTTCGGCATCGGCCCCGCCGGCACCGGCAAGACCTACCTCGCGGTGGCTTCGG
>CAIZHL010000194.1 GCA_903932755.1 uncultured beta proteobacterium | reverse complement strand
CGACAACATCGAATTCCTGCTGGCCTACCTGCTGGTCGGCGCCTTCTTCGCCGCACTGGTATTCGCCTTCTCGGTGGTTTCCATCCCCCTCATGCTGGACCGCAACCAGGACGCCGTCACCGCGATGCTCGCCAGCTTCCTGGCGCTGGTGCGCAACCTGCCGATGATGCTGCTCTGGGCGGCGCTGATCGTGCTGCTGACCGCGGTCGGATTTGCCACGGCCTTCATCGGCCTGATCGTCCTCATGCCACTGGTGGGCCATGCCACCTGGCATGCCTACCGCGCCCTGATCGAACCCGCGGCCCCTTGAGCCACAAAAGCAACGTCACGCTGTTGGCGGCGGCGCAGGCACTGCTGCTGACCAACGGCATCATGCTGGTCTCGATCAACGGTCTGCTCGGCCTGCAACTGGCGTCGGACAAGCGGCTGGCCACGCTGCCAATCACCACTTACGTAATCGGCGCCACGCTGGCGACGCTGCCCGCCGCCTTTTTCATGAAACGCTACGGGCGTCGCGCCGGCTTCATGCTCGGCGCCGGCCTCGGCATGTTCGGTGCGACGATCTCGGCGTTCGCGGTCGGCATCGGCAGCTTCTGGCTGCTGTGCTTCGGCACCGTGTTTGCCGGCACCTACAACGCCTTCGGCCAGCAATACCGCTTTGCCGCCGCCGACGCCGCGCCGGCCGAATGGAAAAGCCGGGCCATCTCGCTGACGCTCACCGGCGGCATCCTCGGCGGCATCATCGGCCCGGAGGCCGGCAAGCTGACGCGCACCCTGCTCGAACCCACCTACCTCGCCAGTTACCTCGCGCTGATCGGCTTTGCCGCGCTGGCCATGCTGATCGCCAGCCGGCTGACGATTCCGCCGCTGACGGTCGCCGAACAGAATGCCGTCGGCCGTCCGCTGCACCTGATCGCACGCCAGCCCGCCTTCATCGTCGCCGTGCTGGCCGCGGCCTGCGGCTACGGCGTGATGAATCTGCTGATGACGGCGACGCCGCTGGCCATGGACATCTGCGGCCTGCCCTTCGCCGACACCGCCTTCATCCTGCAGTGGCACGTGATCGGCATGTTCGCCCCCTCGTTTTTTACCGGCGGCCTGATCAAGCGCTTCGGCGTGCTCGCCATCCTGATCATCGGAGCGGCGCTGATGTTCCTCTGCATCGGCATCGCGTTGTCCGGTGTGACGCTGATGCACTTCTGGTGGGCGCTGGTACTGCTCGGGGTGGGCTGGAATTTCCTGTTCATCGGCGGCACCACGCTGCTCACCGAAACCTATCGCCCGGAAGAAAAAGCCAAGGTCCAGGGCAGCAACGACTTCATGGTGCTCGGCGTGCAGGGCCTCACCTCTCTGTCATCCGGCGTGCTGGTGACCAGTACCGGTTGGGCCAGCCTCAATGCCTTTGCCCTCCCCATCGTCGCCATGACGACGCTGGCGACTGCGCTGCTGTGGCTCTACCGGCGTTCCGTACGGGGCAGCAAGGCCTGACGAGATCGCCGTAGCGCCAGCGCCGACTTTTCCTGCGCAGGCACCACCCGCCGCCGCGGGCAAAGCACTGTGGAACGATAGAATGTCAGCCATTTCGCCACCGCCTGCGGCGATCAGCCCATGCGACTCACCGACCTCAAGCTCCCTCTCGCCCACTCCGCCGACGACCTGCGCAACGCGATCCTGAAGCGATTGGCGATCGCTGCGGACGAACTCGTCGGCTATACGATCTTCCGCCGCGCCTACGACGCGCGCAAGCCCACGGCCATCGTCTTCATCTACACGCTGGATGTCGAACTGAAGAACGAGGCGGCAGCGTTGAAGCGGCTGCATGGCGACCGCCATGTCGGCAAGACGCCGGACACAGGCTACCGCTTTGTCGCGCAGGCAGCGCAGACGCCATCGGCTCTGCGCCCGGTGGTGATTGGCACCGGCCCCTGCGGGCTTTTCGCCGGGCTGATCCTGGCGCAGATGGGCTTCCGGCCGCTGATCCTGGAACGTGGCAAATCGGTGCGCGAACGCACGCAGGACACCTGGGGCCTGTGGCGCAAGGGCCGGCTCGATCCCGAGTCGAACGTGCAATTCGGCGAAGGCGGCGCCGGCACATTTTCCGACGGCAAGCTCTACAGCCAGATCAAGGACCCGCAATTTCGCGGCCGCAAGGTGCTCACCGAATTCGTCAAGGCCGGTGCGCCGGCGGAAATCCTCTACGTCGCCAAGCCGCACATCGGCACCTTCAAGCTGGTGACCATGGTCGAAAACATGCGCGCCGAGATCCTGGCGCTGGGCGGCGAGATCCGTTTCGGCAGCCGCGTCGAGGACATCGACATCGTGCAGGGCGAAGTGCGCGGCCTGCGCCTGGCCGACGGCGAAGCCATCGCCGCCAGCCATGTCGTGCTGGCGATCGGCCACAGCGCGCGCGATACATTCGAAAATGCTCTACGGGCGCGGCGTGCATGTCGAGGCCAAGCCATTCTCGATCGGCGTCCGCGTCGAACATCCGCAATCGCTGATCGACCGCGCCCGG
>CAIZHL010000193.1 GCA_903932755.1 uncultured beta proteobacterium | reverse complement strand
CGGCGATGCCGTGGCGCTGGTGCTCGATGGTGGTCCTTGCGCGGTCGGCATCGAGTCGACCATCCTCGATCTGTCCGGCGCCGCGCCGCGCATCCTGCGCCCCGGCATGCTCGACGCCGTGGCCATCGGCGAGGTGCTGGGCGTCGTTCCGGTGTTCGGCGGCACGGCGGACGCGCCGCGGGTGTCAGGCAGCCTCGAGGCCCACTATGCGCCGCACACCCGGCTGCAACTGGTTGCGGCGGAGGATCTCGCCGCGACGGCGGCGCGCGCCCTCGACGCCGGATTGCGCATCGCCGTGCTGGCTGCAGAACCAATCAGCCCAGCCAATCCGGGCATCATCTGGCATCCTGCCAGCCCCGATCCTGCCCGGTTTGCCCATGAGCTTTATGCGAGCTTGCGCGAACTTGACACCCTGGGCCGCGACCTGATTCTGGTCGCCGCCCCTCTCGATGCGGAGGCCTGGAGGGCGGTGGGCGACCGGCTGCGCCGTGCCGCAGCCGGGTCGAAATAGGGGTGAAACATTATTGTCATCAAGGCCTAAAGCTGCCGGTGGCGGCCGATAATTTTCCTCTGGGCGGGTTCCCCGCCGAAAGGAGGAAGCATGGCTGCCAAAGAGCGCAAGGGCTCGCGCCCGGGAAAAGTTCATCATGACTCCGCAAAGCCGGATCGCAGCATCGGCGCCGCTGTCAATTCAGCGATCAAACAGGGTTACGTCGTCGGCCGCGAGGTTCTGGTCGGCAACGTGCCCGGCCTCGTCGTCGGTTACAACATCGCCTGCTTCGGCTCGTTTGTCGGCAACGCCTATCCGCTGGTGGTGCGCACGGCGCTTGGCGTCACCAAATGCACCGTGGACGAGGTTCGTCTTGTCTGACGAGAACTTCCCCCGGCCCGGCGCGATTGCTATAATCCGCCGGCTCGAAGGGGGGTGTAGCTCAGTTGGGAGAGCGCGACGTTCGCAACGTCGAGGCCAGCGGTTCGATCCCGCTCACCTCCACCATTAAACTAGATAACCCGCTGATGTATTGGCGGGTTTTTCTATTTCCGCAGGTCGAATCCATCCAGTGTCCCAATTTGGTGTCCCAACTGGACGGATTTGATGCGCTTTCCTTCACACCTTCACCGGAATCGCCACGGCATCTACGGATTTCGCATCGTCGTGCCCAGAGACTTGCGCGTATGCTTCGGGTCGATTGAATATCGCGTAAGCCTCCATACATCGGAGAAGCGGAAAGCAAAGGCACTGGCGCTTGGATTGGCGGTATTCACTAACGGTAGATTTTCCCGACTACGAACCGCGTGCGCCAGCGCGACACCTGAGACTCGAATGGACTTTCGACCTGATCTTGATAGCGAGCTTTATCGACTCGGCAAGGAATTCCTCGACGGCGTAGGCGCAGACTCTGACGACAAGCAGTTTGCACTCGTCCAGAGGTCAATAGAATTGATGCCAGAGGGCGAACTGAAAGAGCTTGGCCTCTCCATACTTGGGCTACAAGAGGCGTGGCGGGCATATGAAAGCGAGAAGCGGATACAGACCGAAGCTATCCTCAAACGTATCAACGAATGCCCGGACGACGACTTAGACGGCGTTTGCGCCGACATCGCGTTCAATGAAGCTGCGGTGCTGAACCGACAGCAGCATGCCTTGACCGTGGAAGCGCAGCGGGTCGGGTCAATGCTCAAGATGGCGCACCTTCAGCAGAGCCATGACGAAGCCCTGGACGCCAAGTCAGAAGAATTTTTTACAGAGCGCAATCGGCTGGCAGACTTCGCCTCACTGATAGTGACCAAAGCGGCGCAAAGCGCGTCAGAAGCGGTCTGTACAGGCGCTGGCGGCCCAATCATTGCGCAAGGCCAATCAAGCCTG
>CAIZHL010000192.1 GCA_903932755.1 uncultured beta proteobacterium | reverse complement strand
CCGACTGACCCCGGCCGCCGTCCGCGCCCTGGTATTCCGCGCTGATGACCGCCACAACTCGCGGGGCGAACTGCTGCCCGGTAACGGGCTGGGCCGCGCTGGTGCAATTGTCCGCATCGGCCGCAAGGTGCTGATTGACCTTGACCGCTTCGCCGCCTGGGTAGAGTCCCACCGGGGGCAGCCATGCAGCAATTGACCCTGATTGACGCGCCGAAGCTGGCCCCCACCTGGCCGCCTGTCGGGCTGTCGGCTGTTTGCCTCGACATTCTGCTGAGTGGTGCAGTAATCGACCATCCGGCATTTGAGGCCGCGACCGGAAGCTGGCGGCTGGCTGCCAATATCCGCGAGCTTCGCGCCGCCGGCTGGCCGGTAGAGACTGAAACGGTATGCGCCGGAGAGCATCGGAACATCGCTCGCTATCGGCTGTCACCCGAAGCCCTGGCCGAACTGCGCGAAGTGATTGGAGAGTGCCCCGCCTGCCACCATGCCGGCCCGCTGGCAGGCTTTCAGGCCGCGCCGATGGCATCGCCTCACCCATCCGACGAGGCCGCGCCTGCATCCGATCCGGGGGCGATGCAATGACCCTCGACCTTGCGGCTCTTGATGACCCGGCAACCCGCGCCGGGCTGATGGCGACCGACATACGCGAACTGCTCGCGGCTGGTGGCGACCTGTCGCCGGAGTCATGGGATTGCGCGGAGCTTTGCGACCTGTCGCCGGCTGCGCTGTCCGCGTATCTCGCCAGCATGACCCATGAGGCCCGGCAAGCCTGGATAGATGAAACCTTCGACCTTGCCGAAGGCCACAACGACGAAGCCCTGGCCGCGCTGGCCTGGCGAGCGAATGACTGCGCCGTGCTGTTGAAGCTGGGAACCGAAGCCGACGCGATCCGCTTTAGTCCGTTTCGCGGCATGGTCTCCGACTTCGGCCCCGATGATGAAATGCCGGCCATTCCAGAAAATCGCCGTCCCGCCAGCGCCGACTTTCCCGAAGGTATCGAGGCCGGCATGGCGAGCCTTCGGGAGACTGCCGCCGACCCTGAGCCGTCCGCCTTCTATGCTGGCGACGTGGAGCTAGTTTCTGGTGCCGACATTCGGCCGGAGGCTATCAACTGGCTTTGGCCTGGCTACCTGGCCGGCGGGAAACTGCACATTGCCGCCGGTAGTCCTGGCACTGGAAAAACCACCATTGCGCTGTCGCTGGCCGCCGCCATCACCGGCAAGGGCCAATGGCCTGACGGAAGCCGGGCACCGGCCGGAGAAGTCGCCATCTGGAGCGGAGAAGATGACCCGGCCGATACGCTGGTGCCTCGACTGCTCGCCGCTGGGGCCGACCTTGCCCGCATCCTGTTTGTGTCCGGTACGCGAGAGGCCGGGGGCGAAAGCCGGCCCTTCGACCCCGCCACCGACACCCGCCACCTTGCCCGCGCCCTGGCTGGCTGCGACGTGCGCCTGCTGATAGTTGACCCTGTTGTGTCGGCTGTCGCTGGCGACTCGCACAAAAACACCGAGACCCGCCGCGCCCTGCAACCGCTGGTAGACCTCGCCGCCTCGACCGGCTGCGCCGTCCTGGGCATTACGCATTTCAGCAAGGGCACCCAAGGCCGCGACCCGGTAGAGCGTGTCACTGGTTCGATTGCCTTTGGTGCGCTGGCCCGCCTGGTATTCGCCGCCGCGAAGGCGACGGATGATGACGCGAACGGCGACGGCTGCGACCGGCTCTTTGTGCGGAGCAAGTCAAACATTGGCCCCGATGGGGGCGGCTGGCGCTACGCCCTGGAGCAAGTCGCCGTGCCTGGGCATCCATTGCTGACCGCTTCCCGCGTCCGATGGGGCTCTGCTCTTGAAGGCGAGGCCCGCGACCTGCTCGCCACCGCCGAAGCTGCGAACGATCCCGAAGAGCGCAACGCCCTGGCCGATGCCGTGGAGTTTCTGCGAAGCCTGCTGACCGATGGCCCGCAGCCGGCAAAAGCGATTCGCTCCGATGGCGAAAACGCCGGGCACACCTGGCGAACGATGCACCGCGCCGCCGACAAGCTGAACGTAGACCGCCGCAAGGAAGGAATGCGGGGCGGCTGGGTATGGCGACTGCCCGCGAAGATGCCAAGCAACCCCCCCGAAGATGCCAAAAACCCCGAACAAGAAACCTTGGCACCTTCGCAAAGTTTGGCACCTTCGGGCGAAGAAATACCCTTTTGACCGACACCCAAGACCGAGACCCGACCGAATCCAGACCGAGAGCAAACCTCTTCCCTTCATTCTGGAGAAATCCCAAATGCTTACCGTATCCGAGACCAAGACCGGCAACTTTGAAATGCCACCGAGCGGGCCGATTGCCGGCCGCTGCTCCCGCCTTATCGACCTGGGCACCCAAGAATCAACCTATGAGGGCGAGCGCAAGACGCAGCGCAAACTGCTCTTGTCCTGGGAACTGTCCGAGCTTCGCACCGATGGCACCCCGTTTGTAATCTCGCGCCGCTTCGGCTTGAGCCTGCATGAGAAGTCCGCCCTTCGTGGCTTTCTGCAAGCCTGGCGGGGCCGCCCTTTCACGCAAGACGAACTCGACCTGTTCGACCTGCGCCGCCTGCTCTCCGCGCCGTGTCTGCTCAACATCATGCACACCGAAAGGGCCGGCAAGCAATACGCGAACATCGCCAGTATCTCGCCGCTTCCCAAGGGCATGACCGCGCCGGAACTGAGCGCCCCGCCCCTGGCCTTCGACATTGAAGCGCCCGACGCGCCCGCGATCCTGGGCACCCTGTCGGATGGGCTGCAAGAGACCATCATCGGTAGTCCCGAATGGCAAGCCCGCATGACGCAAGGCGACACCCCGCCGCCGCCGGCTGGTGGCGATGCGTTTGCAGACTTCGCTGATGACATTCCATTCTGAGGGGGCCGCCATGCGAATCTATCTCGACCTTGAAACCCTGCCATCACTGGCACCCGACGCCCTCGACCTCGCCCGCGCTGGCGTCAAGCCGCCCGGCAACTACAAGAAAGCGGAGACCATCGCGGAATGGTGGAAAACGGAAGGTGAGGCCGCCGCCGTGGAAGCCCACCGCAAGCAAGCCCTTGACGCCGCATCCGGCGAACTGTGCGCCGTGGGCTTCGCGTCCGACGATACCGCGCCTGTCTCCCTGGTGCGCCTGCGCCATGAGCCGGAGTCCGACTTTCTGCGCCGCGCCCTGGCTGGCATCCAAGAGCTTGCCGACACCTTCAGCGCCACCGGCCCCGATGGGATGCGCTGGCCGGTAGAGCCGTACTTTGTCTGCCATAACGCGCCCTTTGACCTGGGCTTTCTGATGCGCCGCTGCTGGGCTCTTGGCATCCGGCCGCCGTTCAAGCTGCCACCACCCAGCGCCCGCGAAGGAAAGGACTACGGCGACACCATGACGCTATGGGCCGGGCACCGCGAGCGCATTTCCCTTGACCGGCTCTGCCGTG